>NZ_JENA01000058.1 GCF_000586015.1 Candidatus Synechococcus spongiarum SH4
TGGGTGGTCTCGGGGTCAGCGGGGCGGGCTGTGTTGCCAACGATCTCTGGGATCGCTCCATTGACCGCCAAGTGCAACGCACCCGGCAGCGTCCTCTGGCCAGTGGCGCTCTGGGGGCGCCGACGGCCGTGGTGGCGTTGCTGGCCCTACTCGTGCTGAGCCTGGCGGTGGCCCTGACGCTCCCCCATCGCACCCTCTGCCTCTGGCTGGCGGCCCTATCCCTGGCGCCCATCCTGCTCTATCCAGGCGCCAAGAGGGTTTTCCCCTACCCCCAGTTGGTCCTGGCCTGCACGTGGGGGTTTGCGGTGCTGATTCCCTGGGCCGCTGTCCGGGGAACGTTGGCGGACAGTCCGGTGCTGTGGTTGGCCTGGCTGGCCACGCTGCTGTGGAGTTTCGGGTTTGATACGGTCTATGCCATGGCGGATCAAGCGGATGACCGTCGCATCGGCATCCACAGCAGCGCCCGCAGTCTGGGGTCCCAGGCGGCGCCGGTGGTGGGCTGTTGTTACGGCCTCGCCATGGGGTGCCTGGGGCTGGCTGCCGCCATGGCCGGGGTGCAGCCCTGGTGGTGGCTGTTCTGGTTGGCGGCGGCTTGGGGGATGGGGCGGGAAGTGGCGCTGCTGTGGCGCCGCCGTGATCCCCCGGCCCGTTTCTACGGCCTGCGCTTTGCCGCGCAAGTGAAGCTGGGCAGTCTCCTGCTGCTGGGCCTGGTAGTGGGTCGCGCCGGTCTGGCGTAACGTCTTCCGGCCCATGAGCCCTGCACCTGCCTCCCTCACAGCCTGCCCCCTCTGGCTGCAACGTCGACTGAAGGCGGCCGGCGGGGCCGTATCCTTCGCCACCTATATGGAGTGGGTGCTCCAAGATCCGGAGCACGGCTATTACGGCCGTGGTCACGTGGCATTCGGGCGGCGGGGAGATTTCGTGACCGCCCCCAGCCTGGGGTCCACCCTGGCCACCCTGCTGTTGCCCCAGGTGCTCCAGTGTCTGGATGCCCTGGCTGCCACAACCGAGGCCCTCAGCCTGGTGGAGTGGGGGCCGGGCGACGGGGGGCTGAGCCGTGATCTGGCCGTTCTCCTGGCCCAGGCCCGTCCCCGGTGGCGGCAACGATTGCAGTTGGTGCTGGTGGAAACCAGCCCCGCCCTCCGGCAGCGTCAGATCCGGCAACTTCAGCATCAGCCCTTGCCCTGGCGCCACGCCCATCCCGCCCAACTGGCCGCCGCCCCCGTCACCGGCGTGCTCCTGGCCAACGAATTGCTGGATGCCTTGCCGGTGGAGCGTTTTACCCGGGGGGAGGATGGATGGCGCTGGCAATGGGTGCATTGCCGGCGGGGCCACCTGGACTGGTGTCCGGGGCCACCGCTGTCTGCCGAGGTTCCGGCGCTGCTGGAGGCCGTGGGCATCCATCTCGCTGGCCATGTCTTCCCCGTGGGCTGGACCAGCGAGTTAGCCCTGAGTCAACGGTCCTGGTGCGGGGCGGCAGCGGCAGCGTTGCAACAAGGCTGGCTGTGGTGTCTCGATTACGGCCACAATGCCCGGCGCTACTACAGCCCCCGGCGGCCGGACGGAACCTTGATGGCCTATGCCCGACACCAGGCCATGGGCAATCCCTTCCTCCGGCCTGGCGAGATGGATCTCACTGCCCACGTCTGCACCGATCTGCTGCGCCACTGGGCCGAGGAGGCGGGCTGGACATGGTGTGGCGAGGTGAGCCAGGGGCAAGGCCTGCTGGCCCTGGGCCTGGCCCGGCGCCTGAGCCGCCTCGGTGAGGCGGACGGCCCCCCTTTGGCCCAGCGGCTCGCCCAGCGGGAGGCGTTGCTGCGACTGGTGGATCCCGCCGGGCTGGGGGGATTCCGCTGGTTGGTGTTTCACCGGGGCTGCCCGACGCCGGCGCCTGGGGAGCTGCTGGTCTTGAAGGAGCCGCCAGGGAGAGGGAATGGAGACTATGCCCGTTTTGCAGGCTAACCAAGAGAATCTTTGACCAGATGCCAAACTTCGGATAGGCCCGCCCCTGCAGCGAAGACAAGGGCAACAAGTACGACAAGGCCTGTTGTCATGGGATTGAGTCCCAAGACGGCCAAGCCAGGCAGACCGCCAATTGCCGCTAAAAGGGCAGTGATCTCAGCGGCTGACAAATTGCTCATGCCAAGCGGCAGCAAAAGAGCCGTGATCTCGCCAACCGGCAATTTCACTCCGACTAAATCAAGAGGATCAACCAGACGATGAACAATCCCTTCCAGCTTCTCCTTGTCTCCAAGGGGCAACAATTCAAAGAGATGTAATACAAAATTCTTGACTTGTTGCGGATTTGCCCGGGCCAGCAAAGTGGCAGCCATATTCTTTGCAGTGTCCAGAGCTTTCTGAGGGATTCTCCCGTCCCATCTCTTGAAGCGACCGGGACTCTCGGGATCCTGATCTTCTGCCAGGTCTTCTTGTTGGCCAGGGGTAGAAACATCAGCTAAGTTCGTGACAGCTATTGGAGACCCGGGAAAAGAGCTGTGGCTATTCGCGCCATAGGAGGCTGGTGTACACCAGATGGAAAAGAATATGAGCAGGGCCGCAAACAGGGGGAGTAGATGTGGCATGCCGATGGGAGTGGACGGGGAAGTTGACGAAGTCGACTATCAAGCAAGCAGGGAAACCAGATGAACCGGCTGTTGCCACCCTTTTCCACGTTAGAGGATACCCCCCAACAGCCCTACCGCAACGCCTTCAGCGCCTGCCCCACCCGCTCGGCGCTGATGTCGTCACGAATTTCCACCCGACCGAGGGCGCGGGGCGCCACGAAGCGCACCCGCCCATGGCGCACTTTCTTGTCGCTGTTCAGGCAAGCCACCACAGAAGCCGGATCCAGGGGGGGCCAGCGAAGGGGCAGGCCGGCTTTGGCCAGCACCCTGGTCTGGCGTTGCTGCTCCCCCTCCTGCCAATGGCCCTCCCGGCTGGCGATCCAGCCCATGGCATGCATCCCCAGGGCCACCGCCTCCCCGTGGAGATAGGTGTTGTATCCCGTCAGGGTTTCCAGGGCATGGCCCAGGGTGTGGCCATAGTTGAGGATGGCGCGGCGGCCGCCTTCCTGCTCATCGGCTGCCACCACGGCGGCTTTGGCGGCAGCGGAGCGGCATAGCAATTCCATGAGCAGGGCCGGTCCCACCGCCGTGGCGGAACCGAGATCCTCCGCTTGCTCCAGTTTGGCGAACAGGTCCACGTCGCCAATGACCCCGTACTTGATCACCTCCGCCATACCCGCTTGAAACTCCCGCTCCGGCAAGGTGGACAAGGTGTCCGGGTCCACCAGCACCAGACGGGGTTGATGGAAGGCGCCGATAAGATTCTTGCCGCCCGGGTGGTTCACGCCGGTTTTGCCGCCAATGGCGGCGTCCACCATGGCCAGCAGGGTGGTGGGCATCTGCGCCACGGCGATGCCCCGCAGCCATGTGGCGGCGGCAAAGCCCGCCATGTCCCCCACCACGCCACCCCCGAGGGCCAGGATCAGGGAGCCCCGCTCCAGGTGTTCCCGCCAGCAGGCATCGTGAATCCGGGCCACGGTGGCGGGGGTCTTGTGGGTTTCTCCCGCATCCACCACCAGGGAACCGGCGGTGAAGCCGGCGGCCCCCAATGCCTCCATGACCCGGGTCCCATAATGGTGAAAGACGATGGGATTGCTCACCACCAGCACCTTGAGCCCCGCCCCGTACCCCAGCCGCCGCAACTCTTCCCCCACATGGAACCGGCAACCCCTGCCGATCACCACCTCATAGCCCCTCTGGGCCAGGGCAACAGGAATGCGTTTCAGGTTGGCGGCGGCCACGGCGACGGGATCTCTGCACGGTGATTCTCCCCTGCCATGACCCCATCCAGCCGCTCTGCAACGCCATGGCTGTTCCTCATGCCTGCGTTGCTGTTGTTGTCCCTGTCGGTGCTCATTCCGGCAGTGTTGGCGTTGTTGATGAGCTTCACCCGCAGCGGCCTGGACGTGAGCGAACCCCTCACCTGGGTGGGCTTGAGCAATCTGCGACGCCTGTTGGCCGATGCCGTGTTCCGACGGGTGCTGGGCACCACGGTGCTCTATCTGGTGGGCGTGGTGCCCCCCATTGTGGCCGGTTCCCTGGCTCTGGCCATTCTGGTGAACCGCAAGCTGCCCGGCATCCGGTTGTTGCGGGCCGCCTACTACACCCCCGTGCTGGTGTCCATTGTGGTGGCGGCCATTGCCTTCCGCTGGCTCTACGGGGAGAACGGCCTCCTCAACGGTCTGCTGGTCACCTGGCTGGATACGGACCCCATCGGTTTTCTGACCGATCCACGGCTGGCCCTGGTCTCCGTCATGGTGGTGACCTTCTGGAAGGGGATCGGCTATTACATGGTGATTTTCCTGGCGGGTTTGCAGGGGATTCCCACGGAGCTTTACGAGGCGGCCGCCCTGGACGGCTGCCGGGGCTGGCGCGTCCATCTGCACATCACCCTGCCCCTGCTGCGCCCCTACGTGGTGCTGGTGGCCGTGATCTCCGCCATTGCCGCCACCAAGGTGTTCGAGGAGGTGTTCCTCATGACCCAGGGCGGCCCCGCCGGCAGCACCCGCACGCTGGTCTACTATGTGTACGACCAGGCCTTCCGGGAACTGGACATCAGCTATGCCTGCACGGTGGGCCTGGCCCTGTTCCTGCTGGTCATGCTGCTGACGCTGGTGCGCTTCAGCGTGGCCCAGGGCAGTCGTTTCCTTTGATTGGGAGAACTGCAACCATGGGGGTGGGCATCATTGGAGCGGGGCAACTGGCCCAGATGCTGGCCATGGCGGCCAAGGGCATGGGCATCAGCCTGGTGGTGCAGGGTCCCTGTGGAGAGGATCCCGCCGTCGGGGCGGCCAGTGGCTGGGTGCAGGGTCCCCTGGGGGCGCCGGCGGCGGTGAAGGCCCTGGCGGAACAGGTGGACGTGATCGGCTTCGAGAACGAACTGGTTGACCTGGGGCGCCTCCAATCCCTGGAGCAGGCCGGGGTGGTGTTCCGTCCCTCCCTGGACACCCTCTCCAGCTTGACGGACAAGCGGCGACAGCGGCACATCCTCCAGGACCTCAACATCCCGGTTCCCGCCTGGATTGACCTCACCGAGGCACTGGCGCGCCCGGGGCGCCTCGATGATCTGGGTTATCCCCTCATGGCCAAGGCCGCATCCGGCGGGTATGATGGCCGGGGTCTCCGGACCATTGACGACGGCGAGGCGCTCAAGGCACTTGCGGAATCCGTGTGCCCGGAAGACTGGTATCTGGAGCGCTTTGTGGACTTTGAGCGGGAGCTGGCCATGGTGGGGTCCCGCTCGACTACGGGAGAGATTCGCTGGTATCCCTTGCTGGAAACCCGTCAGCTTGGCCAGGTGTGCGCCACGGTGCTTGCCCCGGCATCCGTGCCCCAGAGCGTGGAAGCCCGCGCCATCACCATCATCGGCTCCATCCTGCAGCAACTGGACTACGTGGGTGTGCTGGCGGTGGAACTGTTCTGGGCGCCGGAAGGCCTCCTGGTGAACGAACTGGCTCCACGCACCCACAACTCCGGCCATCTCACCATTGAAGCCTGCGCCACCAGCCAGTTTGAACAGCATCTGCGGGCTCTGACAGGCGCATCCCTGGGGCCGACGGACCTGTGTACGCCAGGGGCCTTCATGGTGAACCTGCTGGGGTTTGAAGACAGCCGGAAGACCTATGCCCAGGAACAGGAGGCCCTGGCGGCCCTCTCCGGCTTTCATCTCCATTGGTACGGGAAGCGGATCAGCCGCCGGGGCCGCAAACTGGGTCACGTGACCCGCTGCCTCACCGGTTCCACCCCTGCCCAACGCCAACAGGACATCAAGGACAGCCTGGCGGCCGTGGATCGGATCTGGCCGGTATCCCGGACCATGGCTTAGGATAACGGCGGAACTGCTGCGTTGGTCTTTTGCTTTCTCCAGTGTTCTGATCTGACTCCCTTTCGATGTGGGAGGCATGTCGCGACGGTGAAGTAGACTGGCCTTTGCGCCAGAAATGGATCCCAGCTTTTGCTTCCCCCCTGGCTGATCCCAGGTCGAAACCTGAGGCAGGACGGCATGGCGGTTCCAACTTTAGAGCCATCTCTGGAATCAGGTCCTCAACGATCCAGAATGCGCCGCACCGCCTTCTGGATCACGGCCTTCTCCAGTTGGGTGGTGATAAACACCTCCTGGCTGGATCGACCCTTGCGGGCGATGGCCTTGAAACCGCCTCCCCACGGCAGGGGTCTGGTAATGCGCAGTTGAAAGGTTTCCGCATTGGCGCCCCCATGGCGGATGACCGCCGGGGTACAGGTTGTAATCCCCTCCACTGCGGCCAGCTTCCTGAGAACCTTGAGCAGTCCTGGGATGTAGGTGGAGTGGGTGACAACAACGCGACCCATGGGGCACACCCCTGACAACGTGCTGACGTGACGGTCCCATTGTGGGGCCTGGCGGCCGGGGGCGGGTGGTCTTGATGGGCCGGGGGATCGGTGGTCAGCCTCAGACCGGCTCCAGGGGCGCCATGGTGAGACCGTGGTGACCCAATTGCCCGTGGTAGAGTTCGGCCTGCTCCTGGGGACCTGTCCAGACCACCGCACTTCCTTCGCCGTCAACCTCCTGAGCCATGGCCCAGGCCCGATCCCGGGTCAGCCCCGGGAGGAACGTCACCAGGCACTTCACCACATGCTGAAACGTGTTGACATCATCATCCAGAACGATGATGCGGTAATGGGGGTAAGGCCGGCGCCGGAGAGCCGTGTCTCTGGCTGGTCGTACGGCCAGCCGTTCCTTGAGGGTGCTTGTCATGGCAACGGTACTGTGGGCAATCACAGCAAATGCAGATATCTACACCATGGGATACCCACATTTCGCGCTATCGTGAAGTGGCCATGACAGACTTTTTCATGTTGATTTCCATTGGCTGGGCTGCTCTGGCCGCAATGTTCAGCCTTTCCATTGCGTTTGTGGTCTGGGGGCGTGACGGCGATAACACGCTCAAATTCTGAGACCCTCTGATCCGATAGCCCGAGTCCCCGTTCCGAGTGCAGATGGCGGAAATCTTGACGGTGAGCCGTGCGTTGGGCCTCACGGCCTTGGCGCTGCTGCTGTTTGTCACGGCTGGCGTCGTGTATCTGTCCCTCATGGAAGCCAGCGACAGGCGGCGCCGCCGCGAACCGGAGCAATCCCCGCCCCGCAAAAAGCGTTGAGGCTGAGAAGGACGGCAACAGCACCGGCGAAGCCGGATGGCTAGGCGTCTTCTTGCGGCAGAAGGGCAGCCAGCTTGCGGCGGAACTCCCCTTTGGGCATGCCTCCTTTCATGTCGCCATGGATGGTGAAAGCTCCTTCAGGGTCGCTGACCACCAGATAGGTGGGCCAGCCCATGCCTTCCTTGTTGGGATACCGGGCCAGGAGGACTTTCCTGTAGCGCCGGTAGGTGTCCGTGTCCTGGAGCATCACGGTGATCAGTTCAGCCCCCAACTCCGTGGCCACCTTGGCGTCGTAGTGGGCCATGCGATGGCAGGCGCCGCAATCTTTGGAACTGAACTTGAGCACGGTGAGCGTCATGGCGTAAGGCCCTGAACATCCGCAGTTTAGGCCCTGGCCCCTGGAGACCGAATCGCTTCGGGAGCGCTCTGCTCAACAGCCTCAATGGCTTCCAGCCGCAGGGCGCGAAGCTGCCGGCCCAATTCAGGTCCCCGGGGCACGCCGGCCGCGAGGAGTTGTTGAGCCGTCTGTCGCGGCTGAAGCTGGCGCCAGCGGAGACGCCAACGCAGCAGGGGGCGACGGGGCTGGAGTCCCCATGCCAGCGCCAGGGCCACCGCCTGCTCCATGGCCACGCCGGATACACGCCGAGGACCTGTAGCGCCAGGCCATCCCTCCAAAGCAGCCGTCCACTGACCTGCAGACCAGTTTTGCCCTGGCGCCATGGGGGGTCTTCCCCCATCAAAGCCTTTCAAAAAACTCCAGCCAAGGAGGAGCTATAGAATAGGGAGTTGTCAGATCAGCTACGAGAGGTTTAATATTTTTTATAGGAGCGCTGTTTCTACATCCCTCCCCATTGCCGAGATTGCCGAGGATCAGGTGCGGTCTTTCTTCAAGTTCACTGCTGTTTCGGCACCCATACTGGCGGGTGCTGCTCTTCTTGCTTCATCTACCCCAAATCTCAGGGCTAGCTTGTCCCCGCTGCCGATTCCTCCGGCACTCACCTCCGGGACATCGGCTTCCAGGGAACAAGACGACACCCAACCCCTGGTCTGGGTGCAGTTGGAGCAGGACGGCTCGTACCTGACGTTGGCCGAGGCCCTCAAGCTG
>NZ_JENA01000059.1 GCF_000586015.1 Candidatus Synechococcus spongiarum SH4
CAGAGACTGCCGTGGGCTGCGCCCGACGTACCTGGTATCGATCATCAACGCCTTCCCTTCCGGCTCTGCGCCATCGCAGCGGGCCAACTCGGAGAAGAGAACCTGGAGAATCCCCCTCGTCCGACCAGCAGCGGCGCCCGCTTGCTCGTCAAGTATGGTTGCCGTGGTCATGGGCCTTGTTGCTCTGGCCATGGGCTTTCCGCACCATCAAGTACCCTGCCGAGAGGAAGATAATGGCGGCGCCCAACGCCACGATCAGGAGGGCGGGATCCTCGATATCGGACTTGTCCAGGACAATCACCTTACGGGCCAGGGCGGTCAGGGCCGTGGCCAGAACCAGTTCCAACTGGATGGTGTGCTGCCGCAGATAGGCGGTAATGTTTTCCAGCACCTCAATGGCAATGAGGAGGGTGAGCAACTCCCCCAGGAGGGGAACAAGCTGACCTCCCATCAGGTTGCCGTTGATGGGGTCGATGGGGTAGACGGCCTGGGCCATATGAACCAGCAGATGGATTGTGGCCACAACAATGACCAGGACCAGCGCCAACGCCAGGACACGGGCCAGCACCCGTTGAAAGCGGCCCAGAAGCTCAAGGAAGTGCTTGTCGTTGACAATAGGCGACACAAGTCGACGCATGGGATTAGGGCGAAGGGGCAGACGAAGGCGGCGCTTTTGCCGCAATTTCAGCGAGGAAGGGTTCGGCAAAATCCCTTAACTTGACAGCCCCGACACCATTTACCCGGGCGAACTCTTCCACCGTGCGAGGGCAGTGGCGGACCATATCAATCAGTGTGCGATCAGGGAATATGACGTAGGCTGGTACGCCCCGCTGCCGAGCCAAGTGTAATCGTAATGCCTTGAGGGCGGCGAGAAGATCGCCTTGTTCATCGTTCAAGGGATCATCAGCCTGATTGGGTCCGGTCCTGTGGGCGCCGGAGGACGCTTCCGGGGACCGGGGCGGCGCAACGGTGTCCTCCCGGTAGAGAAAGGTCCCTGACCCCCATGGAGCCCATGACCCTTGGGGGTGATCATCAGGCTGCCGTAGCCGCCAATGTCCAGCTTGAGGAGGCCGCTGGCCACCATCTGGCGAATGAGGGAACGCCATTGATTTTTACGGCGCTCCTTCCCCGCGCCAAAGCTTGCCAGTCGCTCGTGACCAGCGCGGCGCACCTTCTCCGTCGAGGCGCCGTAAAGGATATCAATCACGTGGGCGGCGCCGTAGCGTTGCCCGGACTGGAGGACAACCGCCAGCACCTGCCGCGCCATCTCCGTGCCGTCCACACGGGACACCGGATGATGGCAGATGTCGCAATTGCCGCAGGGCTCGCTCACCTCCCCGAAATACGCCAGCAACGGAATCCGACGGCAGGAGGGGGACTCGCAGTACCCCAACAGGGCATCCAGCCGCTTATGCTCCCGTCGTTTGCGCTCCGGACCGGACGCCTCGTTTTCAATAAACTGGCGCCGGATGCGGAGATCTCCCAGGCCATAGAGCATGTGGGCCTCCGCGGCAGCTCCATCCCGCCCGGCCCGACCAATCTCCTGGTAGTAGGCCTCCATGGCGCCGGGCAGGTCCGTATGCACCACAAAGCGTACGTCGGCCTTGTCGATGCCCATGCCAAAGGCGATGGTGGCCACCATCACCACCGCCTGATCGGTGATGAAGGCGTTCTGGTTGGCCTCCCGGGCCTCTTGATCCATGGCGGCGTGATAGGGGAGGGCATGGAAGCCTTCCTGCCGCAGCAGCGTCGCCACCGCGTCTGTTTTCTTGCGGGAGAGGCAATACACAATGCCGCTCTCGTTCCGGTGGCGGGCCAGGATGGCCAGCAGTTGCTGTTTCCAGTTCCGCTTCATCTGCACCGAGAGGTGGATGTTGGGCCGGTCGAAGCCCTGCACCACCTGTTCCATCTCCCCCCGCAGCAACTGCCGGGCAATGTCGTCCCGTGTGATGGCATCCGCGGTGGCCGTCAGGGCCAGAATGGGCACGTGGGGGAACAGGTCGTGGAGGCGGCACAGGTCAGCGTACTCCGGCCGGAAGCCATGGCCCCACTGGGAAATGCAGTGGGCCTCATCAACGGCCAGCAGGGTGAGGGGCAATCCGGTGAGGGCAGCCAGCATGGGTTCCGTCATGAGCCGTTCCGGCGCCATGTAGAGCAGCCGCACCTCACCGGCAACCACGCGACGCCATGTGGCCACGTTTTCCGCCCGCCTCCTGCCGGAATTGATGCTTTCCGCCGCCACGCCACAGAGGCGCAGGGCCGCCACCTGGTCCTGCATCAGGGCCACCAGGGGGGAGATCACCACCGTCAGCCCGCCCCGCACCAGGGCCGGCACTTGAAAACAGAGGGATTTGCCGGCGCCGGTGGGCATCACCGCCAGCACGTGCCGGTTGTTCAAGACGGCCTCAATCACCTTTGCCTGACCGGGGCGGAAAGTCTGGTGGCCAAAAACGTCCCGAAGGACCGCTTGTGGTGAAGGCGTCATAGGGGATCCAGGGCCACCAGGGGACGCAACGGTTCGGGAGGCTCGCTGACGGGATTGCCCAGACGGGGGAAGATCCAGTAGGACACCATGTGCAGGGTGAGGGTATAGACGATGTTCTGGAGCAGGATCAGCACCGCGGCCATGACTTGCACCTGGGGGATGGTAGGCGCCAAGCTCAGCCCCAGCACGGGCTCCAGGACGGTCAGGAGCCAGCCCAGCATCCGGGCTGCAGCGTTGGTGATCACCACCCAGAGATTGCTCCCCAGCAGCAGGGAGAGCACCGCCAGACGAACCACAAAGCCGAGGCTGCCCACCAGCGCCCCCACGCTCCAACTCATGCCCCATCCCGTCCCCCGGTTCCAGCACCAGCCCAGCCAGACTCCCAGGACGCCATAGGGGAACAACACCAGCGGGCCGCGGACGGGACCCATGAGTACGCTCAGCAGCAGGGTGGCCACGGCGGCGCCCATCAAGCCGCTACGGCCGCCATGGCGCAGTTGAAGCAGGGCCAGGGGCAAGGGCAGCGCCAGACGCAGGAACGGCCCGCCAATGGGTAGGTAGTAGAGGGCAATAAACAGCAGACCCGTGGCCGACGCCAGGTAGGCGGTGTCGGTGATGCGCCGTGCCTCGGGCAACTGGAGGCGCTGGCTCCGGGGCGGCGGGGGCGGCCAGGTCATGGGGACGGATCCGGAGGGGTGGACGGCGCGGGCTGATCGGGCAGCCGCTCAATGGTTTCCACCTCGAACAGAATTCCCGCCGCCCGCAGGGCCTGGGTCACGGCTTCCGCCGGTGCCTCCGGATCCGCCTCAGGGAGGCGCAGCAGCAGGCGGTAGGGGGTTGGATTCAGGGGTGGAAGAGGGGATGGAGCCATGGTGAACCCGGCCGGTGAAGTCTCCTGGGGAGGGGTTGCGGCGGGGGGGCGTGGAGACGGGTCACGGTTGGGGGAATCAGCAACTGTTGCGGGGTTGGCCGTCAGGGTGGCGGGTGGCGTCTCCTCCTCCATGGGGTCACCGGGCTCCTCCGGTAATTGTTCCCCCGATGGGACGTTGGTCGCCGCCCCGTTGGGGACGGTGGCCTCGGGGACGGCGGTCTCCTCCGCCGGATCGTCGGGCTCGGAGAGACGCTCCGCCAATTGTTCTCCAAAGGGGGTCCCGGAGCAGGCGGCACACCAGAAGCCCACAAGCCCGACAACAAGCCCAAGGCGCACAGAGGGGTGAATCATGGGGCCGAGGGGTTGGCGGCCCGCCGCGGCCGGGTGGTGCGGCGGGCCTTGGTGGTCTTGGCGGTGGTCGCCCCTGTCCTGGTCCCTGCCGCGGCCTTCTTTGTAGCCTTGGCGACCCGCTTCCTGGCGGTTGTCCCGGCTGCTTTGCCCGCGCCTTTGGCTTCAGCCTTGGCCGCCAGCAGCGTGACGGCCTCCTCCATGGTCACGTCTTCGGCGGTCTTCCCCTCCGGCAGAGAGCAGTTGAGCTTGCCGTGCTTGACGTACGGACCGTAGGCGCCGGAAAAGACGGCCACCGGCTCCCCGTCGGCAGGGTGAGGCCCCAACTCCCGCAACGGGGTCCGCTTGCCCCGGCCCGGCTTGGGCATGGCCAGCAACTCCAGGGCCCGCTCCAGGCTGACGGTCAGTAGCTCGTCCTCCCCCTTGATGGAGCGGTAGTCCCGCTCCCCCTTCCCCTTGTGCCACACCACGTAGGGACCGAAGCGCCCCAGACCGGCCTCCACCCGCCCCCCTTGCGGATGATCCCCCAGCAGGCGGGGCAGACGCAACAGGTCCAGCGCCTGGGCAATGGTGATGTTCTCGGGCTGAATTTCGCGGGGCAGGGAGGCCCGCTTGGGTTTGGGCTGGTCACTGGCGACTTCTCCCCGCTGCACATAGGGGCCGTATTGACCGGTGAGAAGGTAGATGGATTCGCCGGTCTCAGGGTCCACGCCCAGGGCTTCCGGGCCGGCCAGCCTGTTTTGATACAGCTCCCGGACCCGCTCCGGGCTCAGATCCGCAGGCGTCATCTCAGGAGGCAGGTTGGCCTTGACGTTCTGCCCGTCATGGTCGGTCTCCAGATAGGCGCCGAACTTACCGATGCGCACCACGCAGGGGAGTTGCTCCAGCGCCACGGTCCGGAAGGTGGCGGAGTCGATGGACTGCTCCTGATGGAACACTTGCGCTTCCAGGCCCTTCTCGCCGCAGTAGAACTGTTTCAGGTAGGGGAGCCACTGCACCCGGCCCTGGGAGATCTTGTCGAGGGTTCCCTCCATGCGGGCCGTGAATCCGGTGTCCACCAGGTCCGGGAAGCGCTCCTCCAACAGGGCCGTCACCGCGAAGGCCGTGAACGTGGGGTTCAGGGCGTTGGCCTCCAGCCGGGCGTAGCCCCGGTCACAGACGGTGCTGATGATGGAGGCGTAGGTGCTGGGACGGCCAACGCCCTCCGCCTCCAGCCGTTGCACCAGGGCCGCTTCCGAGAAGCGGGCGGGGGGCTGGGTTTGGTGGTCAACGGCCTCCACGGCCCGGCAACCGGGCTGATCCCCCTCCTTCAGGGTGGGTAGCAGCACCTCCTTGCTTTCCAGGGCGGCGCCCGGATCATCGCTGCCCTCCACGTAGGCGCGGAAGAATCCGGCAAAATCAATGCGTTTCCCCGCTGCCCGGAAGCGGGCCTCCCCCGCCTCCAGTTGCACCGTCAGCAGGGTGAGCCTGGCATCGGCCATCTGGCAAGCCACGGTGCGCATCCAGATCAACTCGTAGAGGGACCGCTCCACGTCGTCAAGGCCGGTCTCCTGGGGAGTGCGGAACCGTTCCCCCGCCGGGCGGATGGCCTCGTGGGCTTCCTGGGCATTGCGGCTCCTGGTGTTGTACTGGCGCACCTTGGGGGAAAGGTAGTCGGCGCCGAACGTCTCTTCCACGCAATGGCGGGCGGCGGCAACGGCCTGCTCCGAGAGATGGACCGAGTCCGTGCGCATGTAGGTGATGAAGCCGTTCTCGTAAAGACTTTGGGCGATGCGCATGGTCTGGCGGGCCGGGAGGCGCAGCTTGCGGTTGGCCTCCTGTTGCAGGGTGCTGGTGGTGAAGGGGGCCACCGGGCGACGGGTGGCGGGCTTGGCCTGCACCTGCACCACCTTCCAGGGCTGGCGCGCCGTGGCCTCCGCGAGGGCCCGGGCATCCTGCTCCTCCAGCAACCGCACCGCCAGCCCCGCCTTGAGGCGCCGGTGTTCTGGTCGAAGTCCGCTCCCGTGGCGATGCGGGCGCCGGCCACGTGGGTGAGCCGCGCCTCGAACACCTGTTGCCGGTGCTCCAACCGGGCCTTCAAATCCCAGTAGGAGCCGGACCGGAAGGCCAGGCGCGAGCGCTCCCTCTGCACCAGCAGCCGCACCGCTACGGACTGCACCCGTCCGGCAGAGAGGCCGTAGGCCACCTTTTTCCACAACAGGGGCGAGAGGGTGTAGCCCACCAGGCGATCCAGCACACGGCGCGCCTCCTGGGCCTGCACCAGGTTCTGGTCAAGGTCGCGAGGGTGCGCCAACGCCCGGTCGATGGCCTCCCGGGTGATCTCGTGGAACACCAGGCGCTTCACCGGAACCTTGGGCTTGAGCAACTCCAGCAGGTGCCAGCTTATGGATTCCCCCTCCCGATCTTCATCGGTGGCCAGAAGAAGTTGGTCGGCGGTTTTGAGGGCGTCCTTCAGTTCCCGCACCACCTTCTTCTTCTCCCTGGGCACCACGTAAAGGCGCTGGAACCCGTCTGCCGTGTTGACCCCCAGCTTTGCCCAGGGCGCCCCCTTGTGACTGGGGGGGATCTCACTGGCGCTGTTGGGGAGATCACGCACATGGCCCATGGAGGCGTTCACCTGGAAGCCTCTGGGCAGGAAGCCTCTGATGGTTTTGGCCTTGGTGGGGCTCTCGACGATGACGAGGGTCTTTGACACAGCAGGGGGCGGCAGTGAACCAGGAGAAAGGGAGCGTCCTTGGATTTAGCGCAGGAATGCGGTCGGTGGGAAGCCCAATGAAGCCCAATAAGGGGATGTTGAGTGGATTAGAGTCTGACCATCATCCATCCAGCCGTCACTCCATGCAGGGAATCGCCAGCGGCCTTGATCTCCATGCCGCCGCGGTGTTGCCGGAAGGGGCAGTGCTGTTGACCATGGTGCTGTGCCTTCTGGTGGATCTCGCCGGTGAGCGCTTTGCCGCCCGCTGGGCGCCCCCCTTGACCACTGTGGGCCTCGTCACCGCTCTGGCGTTGCTGGCCCGTCAGTGGAACGGCCCTGCGGAACCGGCGTTTCTGGGCGCCTTTGTCACCGATAACCTCTCCATCGCCCTCCGCGCCATTGTGGCGGGCTCCACCCTGCTCTCCCTATGGATGTCCTGGCGCTACGTGGAGCGCAGCGGCGCCCCGCTGGGGGAATACGCCACCATCCTCATGGCCGCCACCATCGGCGCCATGCTTCTCTGTGGCGCCACGGACCTGGTGAGCATTTTCGTTGCCCTGGAAACCCTCTCCATCGCCAGCTACATCCTCTCCGGCTACATGAAGCGGGATGCCCGCTCCGGCGAGGCGGCCCTCAAATACCTGCTGGTGGGCTCGGCGGCGGCGGCGGTGTTTCTCTATGGCGCCTCCCTGCTCTACGGCCTCACCGGCGGCGACACCAGCCTGGAGGCGGTGGGGCTGGCGGTGCAATCCAGCCAGACGCCGGTGGCGGTGCTGGCGCTGATCTTCGTGCTGGCCACGGTGGGGTTCAAAATTGCGGCGGTGCCGTTCCACCAGTGGACGCCCGATGTCTATGAGGGCAGCCCCACCCCGGTGGTGGCCTTCCTCTCGGTGGGCTCCAAAACCGCCGGTTTCGCCCTGGCGCTGCGGTTGCTGGTGAGTTGCTTCGGCAGCCTGAGCGCCCAATGGGAACTGTTGTTCACCGTGCTGGCCATCCTGAGCATGATTCTGGGCAACGTGGTGGCCCTGGCCCAGACCTCCATGAAACGGATGCTGGCCTACAGTTCCATTGCCCAGGCCGGCTTCGTGATGATTGGCCTGGTGTGCGGCACCACCGAAGGCTACGCGGCGGCGGTGCTCTATCTGGCCACCTATCTGTTCATGAATCTGGGGGCCTTTGCCTGTGTGATCCTCTTCTCCCTGCGCACCGGCAGTGACCGCATCAGCGATTACGCCGGCCTGTACCAGAAGGATCCCCTCATCACCCTGGGGCTGAGCCTCTGCCTGTTGTCCCTGGGGGGGATTCCCCCCATGCTGGGGTTTTTCGGGAAGATCTACCTGTTTGTAGCGGGCTGGGGCAGCGGCCAGTACGCCATGGTGATCGTGGGCCTGGTGACATCGGTGATCTCCATCTACTACTACATCGGCGTGATCAAGAACATGGTGGTGAAGGAACCCCAGGATGCCTCCGCCGTGGTCAAGAGTTACCCGGCCATTCGCTGGGATCTGGCCGGTCTGCCGCCCCTGCGCCTGGCCCTGGTGCTCTGTGTGGCCGTGACCGCGGTGGGGGGCATCCTATCGCGGCCCCTCTTCAGCCTGGCTGACCAGACCGTGGCCGGCACCCCCATGCTGCAGCAGATCCTGGCCATGGCCCTGCGCCACACCCCCATCACCTGAGGGATGATGATCAACACCCGCCCCGGCGGCCGATGGCCGGTTCCCAAGGTGGGGATGTTCCCGTCGTGGCCGAACTCAGGGAGGTGAGCAAGTGCTATGGCGCGGACAACAACCGGGTGCTGGCCCTGGATCGGCTTTCCCTCAAGGTGGCTCAGGGAGAGTACCTGGCGGTGATGGGGGCCAGCGGCAG
>NZ_JENA01000060.1 GCF_000586015.1 Candidatus Synechococcus spongiarum SH4
ACCACACCGGCGCCAAACCGCTGGGCCAACTCCAACACCTTGTAAAATCGTGGCTCGCCGTCTTCATAGTTTGTGGAATTGAGAATACACTTGCCCCCGGCCACCTTCAGGCCCGCCTCCATCTTCTGCCATTCGGTGGAATCCAGCATCAACGGTAGATTCACGTTGGTGACAAGGCGTTGCACCAGGGCTTTCATGTCGCTCACGCCATCACGGCCTACAAAATCCACGTTCACGTCCAGAAGATGAGCGTTTTCATTCACCTGCTGCCGGGCAATACTCACCAGGCCGTCCCAATCGTCCTGATTGAGAAGTTCCCGCACTTTTCTTGAACCACTGGCATTGAGACGTTCGCCAATAATGAGAAAGGAATTGTCTTGATGATAGGTGGTGTTGGTATAAATAGAGGCGGCAGCGGGTTGGTAACCCGAGGGGGACGTTCCGTTGTTCCCCCGCTGGCGGACAGGGCGGGGGGCGGGCTGCAAGTGTTGGCAATGTTGCACCAACGCCTCGATATGGGCCGGGGTGGTGCCACAACAGCCCCCAATGATCTGCACGCCCAAATCTTCCACGAAGTGGTGGAGGGCCATGCGCATCTCCATGGGGGTCAGCCGGTAATGGGCCACGCCTCCCACGTTTTCCGGCAGACCCGCATTGGGAATGCAACTGATGACAAACGGGGATTGCTCGCTGAAGTAGCGCACATGGGGTTTCATCAAATCCGGCCCGGTGGCGCAATTCAGCCCCAGCACGTCAACGGGAAAGGGTTCCAGAATGGTGACCACTGCCGCGGCATCGGCCCCCACCAACATTGTGCCCGTGGTCTCCATGGTGACGGACACCATCACGGGCAGCCGGCGACCGACGGCCGCCATGGCCTCCTCCAGACCCTGGAGACCCGCCTTGATCTGCAACACGTCCTGGCAGGTCTCCAGCAGCAGCAGATCCGCGCCCCCATCCATCAGCCCCCTGGCCTGCAGGGCGAAATCAGCCCGCAACCGGTCGAAATCCACCTGTCCCAGGGTGGGCAGCTTGGTGGTGGGTCCGATGGAGCCGGCCACAAAGCGGGGCTTCTCCTCCCTGCTGAACTCGGCGGCCGTCTCCGCGGCCAATTCCGCCCCCCGCTTGTTGATGGCGTAGGCCTGGTGGGCCAGGCCGTATTCCCCCAGCACCAGAGGCGTGGCACCGAAGGTGTTGGTTTCAATCACGTCGCAACCCACCGCCAGGAAGCTGCGATGCACCGCCTGCACCACGTCGGGGCGGGTGAACACCAGATGCTCGTTGCAACCCTCCAGCTCGGGGCCGCCAAAATCCCCGGCGGTCAGGTCATGGCGCTGCAGGGAGGTGCCCGTGCCCCCGTCAAACACCAGAACAGGCCGCTCGGGACTGTGGAGTCGCTGCAGAAAGGCGCTGGCGACGTCAGCGCTAGGGGCCATGGTTCATGGAGGCGGTGGGCTTGATGTTACGCACCACTCGTGGAAACCCCCGTGACCCAATGGCGGAATTCCTCGTCCCGCCCTTCCGTGATGGCCTGGAGGCGGTGGCGGAGCCGCTCCATGACGGGGCGCTCGCCGGCCAATTCCGTGGTTTCAATGCGGCGACGGGGGTGATGCGGGCGGCGGTGCCGGTGAGAAACACCTCCTCCGCCAGGAGCAGTTCCGTCTTGTCAACGGCCCGCTCCACCACCTCGTATCCCATGGAGCGAGCCATGGTGATGACGCTGAGCCGGGTGATGCCCTCCAGGATGTCCTGGTTCACCCCCGGTGTGTGGAGCACGCCGTCCCGGACAATGAAAATGTTCATTCCCGAGGCTTCGCAGACCTTGCCCTGGCTGTTCATCAGAATGGCCTCGTCAAAGCCGCTTTTGACGGCCTCGGTCTTGGCCAGGGACGAGGTGATGTAGGCGCCGCTGATCTTGCCCCGCAGGGGCAGGGAGCGGTCCTCCTGGCGGGTCCAGGAACTGAAACGGCAACTCACCCCCTCCGGGGAGAGATAGTCCCCCAGTTCCAGCCCGTAGATGAGGAAGTCCGTCTCGATGCTGTGGAGGCGGGGGGCAATGCCCAGATCGCTGGTGTACACCAGCGGGCGAAGGTAGATGGGCGCCCGGGGCCGGTTGGCCTTGATGACCGCGTCCACGGCGGCAACGATCTCCTCGCTGGACAGGGAGGCGTTGAGAAAGCCGGCGCTCTGGCTCAGCCGACGGGCGTGGCGGTCCAGACGGAAGAACAGCATCCGATCAGGGCCGCTGGGGTCCGGAATGGCCCGCAGACCGCCAAACGCCGCCGTGCCATAGTGGAGCGCGTGGGTGGCGATGGAGAGCTTCGCCTCGGCAAAGGGTCGGCATTTGCCCTCAAACCAGACATAGGGAAGAAACCCATGCATTGTGGTGACGTGGTGGTGTGATCCGATCTTCCCATGCATCGTCTTGCAGCCCTTCCCGGCGTTGACGACGGCCAGGTCGGCGCCCTGTTGGTGGAGCAGGATCCCGCCCCCATCCTGCTGCTGACCACCTCGGATACGGATCTGGCCACCATGGCCACCGTGCTGGAGCGGTCCCCCCAACCATGTGCCATGCGGGGCCTGAACGTTGCCGCCCTGGCCCATCCCGCCGTGGTGGACCACTACCTTCGCACCACCGTGGCTGCTGCCCGGGTGGTGGTGGTGCGTCTTCTGGGGGGGCGCAGTGTGTGGAGTTACGGCCTGGAGCGTCTACAGGAGTGGCAGGCCGCCGGGGGATGTCTGGTGGTGCTGGATGGGGTGGCGCCGGATCCGGCGCTGGAGAGCCTCAGCAGCACCGCCCCGCCCCTGACCCGTGCCCTGGGGGATGCTCTCCGCTGGGGTGGGACCGACAACCTGGCGGGTGTGGCCGCGGCGCTGCAAGACCTGGCGGCCGGGGCCGAACCCCGGATCCCCCGACCGGCGCCCCTGGCGGATCCCCTCCCCTATGACTGGCGCCAGACCGACCGGGGACCGGCCGTGGGGGTCCTGTTCTATCGGGCGTTGGCCCAGGCGGGCGATGTTGCCCTGGTGGATGCCGCGCTGGCCAGCCTGCGGGCAGCGGGCCTGGCCCCCAAGGCGCTGCTGATCAGTGGTTTGCGCACGCCGGGGATTCAATCCGGCATTGTGGCCCTCTGGCGCCGGCAGCGGGTGAAGCTGGCGCTCGCCACCACGGGCTTTGCGGCGGCAGGGGTGGGCGCGGAGGAGGACGCCGCCACCCTCTGGGATAAGCTGGATTGCCCCGTGCTGCAGATGGTCTGCAGCAGCGGCTCCCGGAAAGCTTGGCAAGAGAGCAGTGTGGGTCTGGGACCCCGGGATCTGGGGATGCAGGTGGTGTTGCCGGAATTGGACGGCCGGCTCCTGGGGCGGGTGGTGAGCTTCAAGGAGGCGCAGCAACGGCACCCGCAACTGGACTGCCCATTGTTTCGTTACACGCCGGTGGCGGAGCGGCTCACCTGGTGCGCCCGGTGGGCGCGGGCCTGGCTCCAGCTTGCCGCCACGCCACCGGAGCGGCGGCGGCTGGCCGTTGTTCTGGCCAATTATCCCACCCGCAACAGCCACCTGGCCAACGGGGTGGGCCTGGACACGCCAGCCAGTGTGGCCGCCTGTCTGGGTTGGCTGGCGGCGGCGGGCTACGGGGTAACCGGGACGTTGCCCAGCAACGGGGATCAACTGATCCACAGGCTCACCATGGGGCGCAGCAACGATCCCCGCAGCCTGCCCCTGGCGCCCATGGCCCACTTGCCCCTGAAGGCCTATGAAGCCTGGTTTGCCCGGCTACCCGCCCCGGCGCGGCAAGCGGTGCTGGAGCGCTGGGGACCGCCAGACCAGGACGACCATCTGGAAGCCGAGGGCTTTGCCATCCATGGCTGCCGTTTTGGCGCGGTGGTGGTGTTGATTCAGCCCAGCCGCGGCTATGAGCGGGATCCCCAACTCAGCTACCACAGCCCGGATCTGCCACCCACCCACCACTACCTGGCCACCTACCACTGGCTGCAAACGGTTCATCGGGCTGACGGGGTGATCCACTTCGGGAAGCACGGCAACCTGGAATGGCTGCCGGGCAAGGGTGTGGGCCTTTCCACCAACTGTTTCCCGGACTTGGTCCTGGATCCCTTGCCCCATCTGTATCCCTTCATCGTGAACGATCCGGGGGAAGGGGCCCAGGCCAAGCGCCGCAGCCAGGCTTTGATCCTGGACCATCTCACCCCGCCCCTGGCCCGGGCCGGTCTCCACGGCCAGGAGGCCCTCCTGGAGCAACGGTTGGATGAGTACTGGCAGGCGCTGCAGCTTGGCAGCGACCGGGCGCCCCATCTGCGCCGGGAACTGGATGGGCTGCTGGCGGCGCTCCACCTGGAGGCTGACGGCGATCTGGATCAACGGCTGGAGCAGGCTGACGGCTATCTCTGTGAATTGAAGGAAGCCCAGATTCGCACGGGGCTGCATCGCTACGGAATGGCGCCGGAGCCCCGACAGCGGCTGGAGCTTCTGCTGGCGCTGGCCCGGTGCCCCCGGGGCGACCAGCCCGGTCTCACCCAGGCCATGGCCCTGGATCTTGGCCTGGCGCTGGATCCCTGGACCAGTGAAGAGGGGGCGGCCCTGAGCCCACAAGATCGGCAACGGCTGAATCTTCCCGCCACGGCCCGCTGTGCCGGTGACGCCATGGCCATGCTGGAGGACTGGGGCTTGGCGCTGCTGGAGGGGGAGGCCACGGCGCCGGGTCCCCGCAGCCGCCACTGTCTGGAGCAGGTGGCCGCCGACGTGGCGCCCCGTCTGGATGCTTGCCCGTCTCAAGAAAAGCAGTCCCTGCTCCGTGGCTTGGCGGGGGGGCGAATCCCCCCGGGACCTGCCGGTGCCCCCACCCGCGGCCGTCTGGAGGTGCTGCCCACGGGGCGGAACTTCTACAGCATCGACCTGCGGGGACTGCCCACGGAAGCCGCCTGGGATCTGGGGCGCCGGGCGGCGGAGTTGTTGCTGGAGCACCATGAGCAACAGCAGGGGGAGCCCCTGCGTCACTTGGCCATGAGTGTGTGGGGGACAGCCACCATGCGCAACGGCGGCGATGAAATTGCCCAGGCCCTGGCGCTCATGGGGGTGCGGCCCGTGTGGGACGGCCGGCAACGGCGGGTGGTGGATCTGGAGGTGATCCCCCTGGCCCAACTGGACCGCCCCCGGGTGGACGTGACGCTGCGGATCTCCGGGTTCTTCCGGGATGCATTCCCCAATCTGGTGGACCTGATGCACCGGGCCGGCCTGCTGTTACGGCAGACCACCGGCACGGCCCTGGGGCGGATCTACGGCTCGGCGCCGGGGGCCTACGGCGCCGGTTTGCAGGGTCTGATGGACAGCGGCGCCTGGGAGAGCGCCTCGGATCTGGCCACCGCCTTCCTCAACTGGAGCCAGTGGCGCTACAGCAGCAATGCCGCAGGTACACTGCAGGTACAGCAAGACCGGGACGGTCTGTGCGACCGGCTGCGGCAGGTGGACGGGGTGCTTCACAACCAGGACAACCGGGAACACGACCTGCTGGATTCCGACGACTACTACCAATTCCAGGGGGGCTTGGCGGCGACGGTCACCCAGTTGCGGGGCCAGGCCCCTGCCCTCTGGTTTGGGGACCATGCCCGCCCCCAGCGCCCGCGGATCCACCGCCTGGCCCGTGAACTGGACAAGGTAATCCGCTCACGACTGCTGAATCCCCGCTGGCTGGAGGGGATGCGCCGCCATGGCTATCGGGGCGGTTTCGAGATGAGCGCCAGCTTGAACTATCTGTTTGCCTACGACGCCAGCACCGGCGCCACGCCGGATTGGGCCTATGGCGCCATTGCCGGGCAATGGTTGCTGGAGCCCGACAGCCGGGCCGCCCTGAACCGCACCAACCCGTGGGCGCTCCAGGAAATGGGAGAGCGGCTGCTGGAGGCCCACCGCCGTGGCCTCTGGAGAGATGCCGACAAGGAGCAGATTCAGGCCCTTGAAGCGCTGGTGCGCCAGGTGGATGCCCACCTGGAGCGCGGTTAGGGAGTGTGGTCAGCCGGTCACGTCCCGCACCATGGAGCGAAAGGGATCAATGGAGCCCGGCTTCTTGCTGGCCGCGCTTCTGGGCACGGTGCGCCCCTGCTGGGGTGTGGCGGCGGGTTGTTTCTTCTTTTTCACGGAACCACCCCGTAGCCGCTGGGCCAACTCCTGGGGGCTCATGGTCTGGGCAAAGGTTTTGCGCACCGTGCTGCCCGGGTTGGGGGCAGTGACCGGCGCCGGGCCGGTGCTTCCGGCGGCTGCCCTGGCCTCCAGCGCCCCACCCGTGGCCTTGGTCACCCGGGACGCCATGGCGCCCACCTCCTGCACCACTTCCCCCCCGTTCGGGGAGGAGGCTGATTTGGGGAAGGTGCGGCGGATGGTGTTGGAGGAGCGCAGGTAGGACATATCACCTACGGTCTGCGCCGCGTCGTTGTCCAGGAAGAAGGGCTTGTCACTGGCGTTTTCAGCCTGGCCAGGCTTGGCGCGAAACCGGTCGAACAGTCCCATTGGGCCGGGGGCAAACAATGAAGAAACTCTAGAGAAAATCCAGGGCGCCGTGGCCAAGCGGGCCATTTTGCAACGATGCGCAAAGGCAGTGCCCCGCTGCCGCCCTCAGCGCCCCCTCAGGCTGGCGCCATGGGTGTCCGTCCCGCAACTGGCCAGCAGCCCCAGCTCCTGACGCAGTTGATCCACGTGGTCGCAAATCAAGGGGGACGGCCGCCACCGGGAGCCCATATCGTAGTCGTACCAGGTCTCCACCGCATCGAACTTCAACCCCTGGGCCGCCCGGATCAGCACACGGAAATCCAGGCGGTAGCGGGCCGGATGAGCCAGGGCAGCCAGGCCGCCCGCCCCGTGAACGGCCCTCACCACGGCCCCGGCCTGCAATGCCTCCCCACAGACCGCTTCCCCCTGGAGATAGGGCGTCAGCGGCTCCTCCGCGCCGTACCCCAGGGCCAGAATATGGACAAGACAACCTTTGAGAACAGCGCTGATCTCTACACCGCGCCAAAGCCTGGGGACGGCCTGCCCGTGCCGCTGCAACGTCGACAGGGTTTGTTCCACAAGCGGGTAGGCCCGGTGGCTGTGGTGGTCCGTAACCGCCAGATGCTCCAACCCCAACTCGACCGCCTGAACCGCCAACTCCTCAGGCGTCAAGCTGCCGTCGCTGCAGGTGGTGTGGCAATGAAAATTGAACCGCCCAGGGCAGCTATGGCGGTCCACCGTCGCCAGAACCTTGACCAGGGGATGGGAAAAGGAGCCAACGTCAGGCGCCCTGGGAGAGGGCCTGCTGCTCCGCATTCCGTCGACGCTTACGGGCATAGAGTTGAATGGCCACCGCCATGAAAACAACGAGGGCCACCACCAGCCATGTGGCGGAGCCCGTGGGGAATTGGCCCTTGAAAACGGCCAGCATCACGATCACCACCAGCAGCAGGGTGGGAGCTTCATTGAGGGCCCGCAGTTTACCGCTGCTCCAGGCGCAGATCCCTTGCTGCAACTGCCCCATGAGCCGATAACAGAACAGGTGGTAGGCCAGCAGCAGGGCAACAAAGGCCAGTTTGACGTGCAACCAGCCCTGGTGAAGCCAACCGGGATTGGCCGCCAACAGACCCACGGCCATGGCCACCGTCACCACCATGCCGGGGGTGGTGATGATGTTGGCCAGCCGCTTCTCCATCAACGTGTATTGGGGCTTGAGCACCGCCTGGGCATCGGGGCCGAGGGCATCCGCCTCCGCGTGGTAGATGAAGAGGCGCACCAGATAGAACAGCCCGGCAAACCACACCACCACCCCGATGACGTGGAAGGTCTTGAACCAGAGATAGGCCTCTGGCGGCAGGTGCAGCGCCATCGGGGTGGGGGGCCGGGGGTAGAGCTTATTACAGCATGGCTTGGCTGGGGGTGGTCCTCAGCCGCAGGTGCTTGTCCCCTCAGGGAGCGTTCCATGCAGAGATCCGCTCTTTATGCGGCTTGGTCGGGCGGGGCGCCTAATAGACTCAGGTACGGTCTCTGGGCATAGCCCATTGGGTTGGATTGTCACCATGCCGCCTCTCGCCTTCAAACCTGACTCCAGCTTCTTCGAGAAGATCGCCCTTGGAGCTGTTGGCAGTCGATATGTGGCCCAGGATCTGGAAAGGCTAGGGCATCAAATCGTTGAACTCGAACGTGGCGCCATGGACAGGAAGCTCTGGAAGGACGTAAAGCGCAAACGAGTCCGCATTCCGGATCTTGTGTGCAAGG
>NZ_JENA01000061.1 GCF_000586015.1 Candidatus Synechococcus spongiarum SH4
AAGCAATCACATCCCAAGAAGAGAGATTCCCGGCTGAATCATCTCTACGCAGGACAGGGCAAGAACGCCCCCAAGCAGTAGAGGCGCCAGCCAGCGCAGGCTCAGCAGCACCCCCCGCAGCAGGGGGGGCGGAAGCTGGGACAGTTCCTCCGTCAATTGCCGGGGCGCCCCCAGCCCATCAGCAGGCTGAGCAACAACCCACTGGCCATCAACACCACCCCGCCAAACAGGTCATGGCTGGCCATCAGCAGATCCGTACGCAGTAGAGCGGGCAGTCCCAGAAGAGCCGCCACCGCCGCGGTGCTCCAGGCGGTCCTTGCTCGCCCCCAGCCCAGGCGGTCCATCGCCACAGCGACGGGCACCTCCAGCAGGGCGACGGCCGAGGTGATGGCGGCAAGGCTGGCCAGAAAGAAGAACGCCGCCATCAGGAGCGGACCGGCGCCGCCCAGGGAGGCAAAGCCCAGGGGGATGGCCACGAAGAGGGTTCCCACGGCGCCGGCGGCGCCCTGCTGCCCCGCCACGCCGGCGCTCATCAAGGGGACGACGATGAGCACCGCCATGAGTCCGACGCCCGTGTCCAGGGCCGTGACGATGGCCGCCTGCCGGGGCAGCGGCTCACGCCGCCCGAGATGAGACCCATAGGCCACCATGGCGCCGGCGCCCAGCCCCAGGGAGAAGAAGGCCTGGCTGAAGGCTTGCCGCAGGATCCGGGAATCCAGCCAGTCGGACCAGCGCCATTGCAGCAGCGCCTCTTCATACCTTGCCGGGGCGTCCGCAAGGGAGGCGGACCAGATCACCAACCCCGTGAGCAGCACCAACAGGGCCGGCATGGACCAGCGGCTCAGCCGCTCAATCCCCTGTTGCACCCCTGTGGCCACCACGGCGGCGGTCAGCGCCAACACCAGCCCGTAGGCCACGGCCTCGCCCCATCCCTGGCTCAGCTTGAGAAAGAAGGCGTCGGCGCCGGCCTGGTCCGTGGGGAGTCGGCCCTGGAGCACCGCCAGCAAGGCCCGCGCCACCCAGCCGGTAATGACGGCGTAATACCCGAGGATCACGGTGCTGACCAGGGGAAAGAGCCAACCCAGCGGCCGCCAGGCGCCGCCGCCCACCGCCACGGTGGCCAGCAGCGGTGAGCGTCGTGTATGACGCCCCAGCGCCAGTTCCGCCAACAACAGCGGGAAGCCCAGCGCCACAACGGCCACCAGGTACATCACAAGAAAGGCCATGCCCCCACCCAGGGCGACCCGATAGGTGAGCCCCCAGAGATTGCCCAGACCAACGGCGCTGCCCGCTGCCGCCAGCACAAAACCCAGGGAGGATCCCCAGCCCTGCCGGGCGCTGGCTGACGGGGCGGAGTTGGTGTCCTCAAGACCGGCCATCCCCAATCCATGCAGGAGCGTCACAATGTACACACGACGGAACAGGCTTCATGGGGGCGGATTTACAGGCCCGCTGGCATCGATCCATTGCCGAGATTCCACAACCCGCATGGCAGGCCCTGGTGGCGCCCCACGATCTGCCCCACTTTTCCTGGGACTGGCTCCATTGCCTGGAGATCTCCGGCGCCATCGCGCCCCGCCATGGCTGGCAGAGTTGCCACCTGAGCCTCTGGCGGCGCCAGGAGTTGATTGCGGTGGCGCCCCTCTATCTCAAGGCCCACAGCTACGGGGAGTTTGTCTTTGACCAGGCGTTTGCCCAGGTGGCGGCGCAACTGGGGCTGGAGTACTACCCCAAGCTGTTGGGCATGAGTCCCCTCACCCCTGCCCTGGGGTATCGCTTCTTCACGGCGCCCGGCGAAGACCAGCAAGCCATGACCCGACGCATGCTCAAGCTGGTGGACGATCTGTGCCGGCGCAACGGCATTCTCAGCGCCAACTTTCTCTATGCCGCGGCGGATTGGGCGGCGCTGGCCCAACAGGCCGGTTGCGCCACTTGGCTTCAACTGCGCAGTGAATGGCGGCGGGCCGGCGAAGCCGATTTCACGGATTACTTGGCCCGCTTTACCGCCAATCAACGGCGCAACATCAAGCGGGAGCGCAACGCCGTCGCCCGGGCGGGCATCAGTCTCACGCCCATGGCGGGAGAGGAGATTCCCCCAGGCATGTTGCAGCGGATGCACGGCTTCTACAGCGCCCACTGCGCCCGCTGGGGTCCCTGGGGCAGCAAATACCTGACGGAAGACTTTTTCCAACTGGCGGAACAACGGCTCCGGCGTCACCTGGTGCTGTTCAGCGCCCACGAGGGGGATCCCTTGATGCCGGTGGCCATGAGCCTCTGTCTACGCAACGGTCGCCAATTGTGGGGTCGTTACTGGGGTAGTGACGTGGAGGTGAACGGTCTCCACTTTGAGACCTGCTATTACACCCCGATCACCTGGGCTATTGCCCAGGGAATCCAGCAATTTGATCCCGGCGCGGGGGGGAGTCACAAACAGCGGCGGGGCTTTCAAGGGGAACCGTTTGCCTGCCTGCACCGTTGGTTTGATCCCACGCTGGATCAACTGTTGCGGGCCTGGCTCCCGGAAAGCAATCGCCGCTTGGGAGAACAAATCAACAGCTTGAATGCCCGGATGCCGTTACACTTTATTCCTGACCGGCCTTCCTGATGGACCGCCCTGGGTGTAGAATTACCCCATGGCCATGACTCCCCAGCAGCGGCGGCGCCATGATGATCGTCTCTCCCGCCGCGCAATTGCCCTTGACCCTTCCGGCTACTTTCTGATCTTTCTGGATCGGGATGCTGGCGACATTGTTGCTGAACACTACAGCAACATCATTAACGATCAGGGTCTTGCCGCGGATCCGGAGACGGGGGAGGTGTTGGCCTGTCGTGACGGGGACCCCCGTCAGCCTGTGGCCACCTACCGGGGGTGTTCCGCCAAAGAAGTGGGCATTCGCTTGGTGGAAGAGGCGGATCCGTGTCCCGTGAGCCGCCTGGACCATGCCCTGTATCTGGGCCGTGAGTTGCAGCGGGCCGAGGCCTGTCTTGAGAGCGGCCGTGATTACGTCCAGGATTGAATGGGTTGGGACAGCATCCCCTAGAGTGGGGCCTGAATTTTCCGTGGGCACAACGTGGGCGTTGCGTTCTATCTGATCTTCGTGGCCGGCGGCCTGGCCGGCGCCGTGGTGATGTTCAAACTGCTGCGGGGCATCAAGCTGATCTGATCTCAGAGCGCACCCTGCAGAAGCGACGCCGCCAGGCCCAGTCCCAGCCCCAGCAGCACCAGTTGGGATGGCTTGAGCCAGCGGTTCAGCATGAGGGCGGCGCAGAACAGCGCCAGCAAGGCCGGGCTGATGAATAGCTCTTCCCCCTGCAGACTGGTGCGGGTGAGGGGAACGGCGGCGGCGGCCACGGCGCCGGGAACACCCGCCAGTACACCGGCCAGAAAGCGCTGAACCCCCGGCCTACGGCGAATGCGCTGCAGCAGCGGTGTGCCCACCAGAACGAACAGGACGCTGGGCAGGAAGACGGCTGCCGTGGCCACCAGCGCCCCCGCCATGGCTGTTGTGGGGCCGCCACCTGCAGCCCAACCCACCTGATAGCCCACAAACGCGCTGGTGAGCGCCACCGGCCCCGGAGACACCTGGCCAATGGCCACCCCCTCCAGAAATTGGGGCCCGCTGAGCCAGCCCATCCCCACCACCTGATCCTGCAGCAGGGGGATAATCACCAACCCGCCGCCAAACACCAGCAACCCCGCCTGGAGAAACACCCCCGCCAACGGCGCCAGCCAGAACCATGGCGCCTGCGCCCACCCCAGCGCCGCCCCCCATGGGGCCAGGCCAGGCAAAAACAAGAGGGTTCCACCCATGGCGGTTCGCCAACGGTTGGCAACTCCCGCCGCCAGCAGCAGCAACCCGGCAGGCAACACCAGGGGGCTGAACTGGTGGAGGAGACCCCCAAGGGCCACGGAAACGGCCATGGTCCGCTGCCATGGCTGCCGCTGTTGCCGCAGCAACTTGCCCACAAAAGCCCAGATCACGGCCGCCACAACGGGTTTGACCACCACCAGCACCGTGGTCAAGCCGGCCATAGTCTGCCCCTGCCGCCACAACTCGCTGAGCAGCAGCACAATCACCAGCCCGGGAAGCAAAAAACAGAATCCGCTCACCAATCCCCTCAGGGCGCCGCGACAATGCAACCCCAGCGCCATGGCCAGTTGGCTGGAGGCGGGGCCGGGCAGGGCCTCGCACAGGGCCAATCCCTCGGCAAAAGCCTGGCGGCTCACCCACTGGCGTTGCTGCACCACCTGATCCCCCATCATGGCCATGTGGGCCTGGGGGCCGCCAAAGCCCAGCAGCCCGATGCGCAGGAACACCTGGATCAATTCAGACCAGGAGGGACGGTTCACGGTCATGGGCGCCGGGCCAGCTTGCCCTCAAGGGCCGCCATGATCCACCGTGACGGCTTCCAGGTCGTAGAGATGGGCGGCGGTGATGCGGGCCTGCACCAGGCTGCCCACCCGGGCCGGCCCCTGCAGATGGACCACCCCGTCCACCTCCGGCGCAAAGCGGCTGCAACGGCCACGCTTTTCCCCGGTGGCGGCATCTTCCTCCTCCACCAACACGGGCGCAACGCGCCCCACCCAGGCCTGATTCCGTTGCTGGGCAATGGGTTGCTGAAGCTGCATGAGCCGGTCCCGGCGCGCCTCGGCCACGGCCTGGGGCACGGGATTGGGCAGGCTTGCGGCAGGGGCGCCCTCCTCCGGGGAGAAGGCGAACACCCCCACGTGGTCAAACCGTTGCTGCTGGACAAAATCCTCCAGGTGGGCGAAGTGGGCTTCCGTTTCCCCGGGGAATCCCACGATGAGGGTGGTGCGGATGGCGGCATCCGGTAATTGCCGGCGCAGACGATCCAGCAGCGCCCCGTTCACGTCCGCTTGCCAGGGGCGATTCATGGCCTTGAGAATCTCCGGGTGGCTGTGTTGCAAGGGCAGATCCAGGTAGGGCAGCACGTTTGGGGTCTCCCGGAACGCCGCCAGCACCTGGGGCGTCAGACCGGTGGGATAGGCGTAGTGGACCCGGATCCAGGGAATCGCCACGGCGCCCAGCATCCGCAACAACTCCGCCAGCATGGGCTTGCCGTAGCGGTCACGGCCGTAGTTGGTGGTGATCTGGCTGATGAGGATCAACTCCTGCACCCCCTGTTCCGCCAACTGCTGCGCCTCGGCCCGGATGGATTCCATGGAGCGGGAGCGCTGGTTGCCCCGCAGGTGGGGAATGATGCAAAAGGCGCAGCGGTAGTCGCAGCCCTCCGCCACCTTCAAATAGGCCACGGCATTGGCGGTGGTGCGCTTGCGGGGCACGTGCTCATCCGCCAGAAAGGTGGGCACAGCGCTCACCTGCTGGACCCGTTCCCCCGCCACAACCCGCTCCAGCACGGAGACGATGTGTTGATAATCGCCACTGCCCACCACGGCCCGAGCTTCCGGCAGGGCCTCCAGCAGTTCCGCCTGGAAGTGTTGAGCCAGACAACCGGCAATGATCAACTGCTTCCCCTCCTCCGCCAGCCGCACCAGGGTGCTCACCGACTCCTGCCGCGCCTCCTGGATGAAGCTGCAGGTGTTCACCACCACCAGGTCGGCGGCGGTCTCGTCGCTGCTCACCCCGTAGCCGGCCGCATCCAGCAGCCCCAGCATGTGTTCGCTGTCCACCCGGTTTTTCTCGCAGCCCAGATGGGCAAAGGCCACTGTGGGACGCCGGCCCCGGGATCGGCTCGTGGCGGCGGGGGCAAGGGGGAGGGGATGGGAAGTGGGCAAGGGGCTGGCAGAGTGGTGTTGCCATCATGATCCCTCACCCCGGTCGGCGCTTTAGCGATGGATCCCCATCACCCACCCATGGACCGCTGGCGCCAGCTTTTCGGGGAGCAGCGGCCGTTGATCGGCGTGATCCACCTGCCCCCGTTGCCGGGGTCCCCGGGCTGGGGAGGGGACATGGACGCGGTGGAAGCCTGGGCCCTGGCGGATGCCCAGGCCTATGCCAGTGGCGGCGCCACTGCGGTGCTGGTGGAAAACTTTGGCGACCACCCCTTTTTCCCCCACCAGACGCCACCGGAGACCGTTGCCGCCATGGGGCGCATTGCCACCGCCGTGGTGCGGGCAGTTCCCCTGCCGGTGGGCATCAACGTGCTGCGCAACGACGGCGCTGCCGCCATGGCTGTGGCGGTGGCCAGCGGGGCCCGGTTTATCCGGGTGAACGTTCTGAGCGGGGCCATGGTGACGGACCAGGGGCTGATCCAGGGGTGCGCTGCCCGGCTTCTGCGGCAGCGACGTCTGCTGGCTGCCGACCATGTGGCTGTGCTGGCGGACGTGCTGGTGAAGCACGCCTTGCCCCTGACCCCCTTGCCGGCGTCCATGGCGGTGCAGGACACCCTGGAGCGGGGCGGCGCGGATGGGGTGATCGTGTCAGGAGATAGCACCGGAACTCCAGCGGAGCCGGAGATCCTGCTCAAGCCCGCCATGCCGCCAGGGGAGCCCCTGTGCTCATCGGCAGCGGCTTTGGGCCAGCCACCGCAGACCACCTGGGTCCCCTGTGTGACGGGGTGATCGTGGCCTCGGCGCTGAAGCGGGACGGCCAACCGGGCAATCCGGTGGATCCCCAGCGGGTTGCCCGGTTGCGGAGCCGGTTTCACCCTTGAGATCGCGCTTGAGCTTTCAAATAACGGACTGCGGGAACAGCCAACGCGGCACAGCCCAACCCGGCCAGCCACAGGGCTGAATTGGCAAACGGGCGAGTCGATTGGCCGGATGCGGTCTCCCCATGGGTATGGGGAATGATGTGGGGGTGGGCAGAGGCCTCGGGGGACCAACTGCCGAAGGCCAGGATGCTGCAGCTAACGCCAGCGAACAGCAGGGCTGCCTGTTGGCAACGGGTGGGTGATTGCTTGGTCATCAAGGTGCGGGGCTGGGGAAAAGCGACCTGACCGCCATTGTGCCATTCACCTGTCCCTCTTGGCGCTAAGATGGATGGAACGCGCAGTGCTTGCATGGGCAGTTCACATCTGATCCGGCGCAACCGCAACGAGGAGTCCATCGACCGGTGGCCCCGTCTGGCGATGGCTGTTCTGGCTTCAATCGGGGCGGTTGACACAGGCCTCATCACCCTCAAGCGCTGGCAGATTGTGCCGGAACTGGCCTGCCCCGTCACGGGGGACGGGTGCGCCACGTACTCAACAGCCCCTGGGCCACTGTTCTGGGACAACCCTTGGCCCTGTTCGGCTTTCTGGCCTATGGCGCGGTGCTGGCGTTGGCGGTGGCGCCCCTGTTGGCCCCCAAGCAAAGCCGCTGGCAACTCAACCGCGCCACCTGGCCGTTGCTCATGCCCCTGTGCCTGGCCATGGCTGTGTTCAGCCTCAGCCTGGTGGTGTTGATGGTGGCGGTGATTCAGGCCTTCTGCTTCTTCTGCCTGCTCTCGGCCATCCTCTCGGTGCTGTTGTTTTTGCTCGCCATGTTGGGCCACAGTTGGGACGACGTGGGCGCCCAGGTGTTTCGGGCGTTGATTATTACCCTGGTGGCGGCGGTGGCCTCCTTTGCCTGGATCCAGGCCAGTCACCCTGATCGCCAAGTGGCCAACCGCGACGGCCGCCATCCACCCGCCATCACCACCCCCAGTAACGAGGCCCAGGTTGCCCTGGCCCGGCACCTCAACGCCACCGGCGCCGTTGTCTACACCGCCTACTGGTGCCCCGCCTGCCGCGTGCAGAAGGAGTTGTTCGGCAGACAGGCCGCCAAGGAACTGGCCATCGTGGAGTGTGCCCGGGACGGCTACAACGCCCAGCCCCAGCTTTGCCAGGAGAAGAACATTGAGTCCTATCCCACGTGGGAAGTGGATGGGGCGTTGCTCACGGCGGGGATCAAGAATCCGGAGGAACTGGCGGATGCTTCCGGCTACACTGGGGAGCGGCTGTTCCCCACCCTGCCCTCCGAGCCCTATTCATCTTCATCCAGCGGTTCCCCTCGGTCCTGACCACCTGAGGGGGTTACCCTGTAGTCCACAGGTTCCGGTGCAGTGCAGTGACATCCGGTACGCCAGCAACCAAATCCCAGGTCCCGCCCCCGCCCACAGCAGGTGTTTCCGCAGTTGAGCGGTGGCGGCAGTGGGGGGAACCTGCGGTTGCCAGTCCCATCATCACCGCCCTGGTGATTTCCCTGGTCAGCATTGGCGCAGTGGCTTTCCAAGCCTTGAAAGCCGATATCA
>NZ_JENA01000062.1 GCF_000586015.1 Candidatus Synechococcus spongiarum SH4
GGCCTCTTTCAGGTGACGGTTGCCCCCTTCCGGGGCTCCTGTAACGACGTGTTGAGCCAGGCGATCCGGCTGGCGGGCCAGGGGAGTCGGGTCATGATTGCCCAGTTCCTGAGCGGCGGCATCAATCAAGGCCCTGAACAGGCAACAAGGCTCTGCGGCAGCCTGGAATGGATCCGTCCAGCCATTGACTGCTGCCTGGTGGATCCCGCCGCCGTTACCCCACAGCATCACCAGGCCGTCAACGCTGTCTGGGTTGCGTCCCGCCAGCAGCTTTCTTCCGGTGGGCTGGATTTGATGGTGTTGGACGAGCTGGGCCTGGCCCTGGAGTTTGGCCTCCTGGAGGAGGGGAACGTGCTCAAGGCATTGCGGCAGCGGCCCGCTTCCCTGGATTTGACGCTGATCGGCTCGGCCATGTCCGAGGCTATTCTGGACATGGCCAACCAGGTGACGCGGCTCCGCTGCCGTCATTCCTCTGGCGGGTCCCTCAACTGACCGGACCGCCAGCCATGTCCCACGGATATGAGGCGATCCGGTAAGGGCTGGCTCCATGACACGGCAACGGGGCCGCCATTGATGTCTGCCGCATCCGTTTTCCACCCCGCTCCCCATGCTGAAGAACGACTCCTGGATCCGGGATCAGGCCCGCCTCGGCATGATCGACCCCTTCCAATCCCGTCTGGTGCGCCAGTTGGAGGACGGGGGCCGGCAACAGCCCGTGCTCAGCTTTGGCTGCTCCTCCTTCGGGTATGACCTGCGCCTTTCCCCACAGGAGTTCCTGGTGTTCCGCCATGTGCCGGGTACGGTGATGAATCCCAAGCGGTTCAACCCGGCCAACCTGGAGCCCACCGAACTGCACCACGACGAGGACGGCGACTATTTCATCCTGCCGGCCCATTCCTACGGCCTGGGAGTTGCCCTGGAAAACCTCAAAGTGCCGGGTCACATCACCGTGGTCTGCCTTGGCAAGAGTACATATGCACGCATGGGAATCATCCTGAACGCCACCCCTGCCGAAGCCAGTTGGGAAGGCCACCTGACGCTGGAGTTCAGCAACAGCTCCGGAGCGGACTGCCGCATCTACGCTGGCGAGGGGATCTGCCAGTTGTTGTTTCTGGAAGGAGAGCCATGTGAAACCAGCTATGCGGCCAGAAACGGTAAATATCATAACCAACCGGAACGGGTGACCATGGCCCGCATGTGACGGCCTTGTGGGATTGGGCGGCGCACAACCCCTGAATTTCTTCCATGGACAGTGGGTTGTGGCTTGTGGGGCTGTGTTGTAGGCTTGGGCAGCCATGACCTTGACCCGCAGTGATGGACTGGATCGACACCAAAGCTTATCGTGTGCCGACCAACGGCCGGTTCAATTTGTCAACCCAGGATCCGAAACCCAAGGACAATGGGTTAAGCAAGTTGCAGGCTGAGCAGTGGAACCGTGAAGGGGTCAAACATCTGGCGGAGCTACAGAATGTACTGTATGCCGATGGACGCCATGGTTTGCTGATTTTGTTTCAGGCTACTGATGCAGCCGGAAAGGACAGCACCATTAAACATGTCATGAGTGGAGTGAACCCCCAGGGGGTCAAGGTATATAGTTTCAAACAGCCTTCTCTGGAGGAGTTGAGTCATAACTGGTTATGGCGCTATTCCTCCCGTGTTCCTGCACGTGGTTTTATTGGTATTTTCAATCGTTCATACTATGAAGAGGTGTTGGTGGTGAAAGTGCGTGACCTTGTTGGCCAACAACGTCTTCCTCCGAATCTCCTGGGAGACGATCTATGGAAATGGCGTTATGAAGACATCAACGCCTTTGAACGGCACTTGACGAACAATGGCATTCGAGTTGTCAAGTTCTTTCTGAACATCTCCAAGAAAGAGCAACGGAGGCGATTTTTGAGAAGGTTGAATCAGTCATCCAGGAATTGGAAGTTTTCCTCATCAGATCTGAGGGAACGTGAATCTTGGGATGAGTATCAAAAGGCATTTGAGAAGATGCTCTGTAAAACGTCAACTGTCCATGCACCATGGCATTGTATTCCCATGGATCAGAAAAGATTTGGTCGTTTGGTGGTGATGAAAGTCATCATAGAAACTCTGGAGACAATGAACTTGTCCTATCCCACCCTGACGGCCCAACAGCGGGCCGCCATTGACGCGGCTCACCAATCCATGAATCCTTGAACCACAGTTCAGGTCAATTTTCCTGGGGCCAGGTCCACTGGCTGATGGCTTCCGCATCGGCGCCGTGGGTGTAGGCATAGGAGCGGTGGCGCAACATTTCCTCTTTCATCTGCTCCTTGAGATGGGCAGCCCGATAGCCAAGACTGGGCACACGATTGATCACGTCAATCACCAGATTAAAGCGATCCACTTGATTGTTCATGGCCAGTTCCAAGGGTGTGTTAATGTTGCCTTGTTCCTTGTAGCCGCGCACATGGAGATTATGGTGATTGGTGCGGCGATAGGTAAGACGATGAATCAACCAGGGATAGCCATGGAAGTTGAAGATCACCGGACGGTCCGTGGTGAAGAGGCTATCAAAATCCACGTCACTGAGACCATGGGGATGCTCTTCGGAGAGACAGAAAAGCTTCACCACATTCACGTAACGGATTTTCAGGTGAGGAAGATGCTGGCGTAAAATGACAATGGCAGCCAGGCATTCCTTGGTGGGAATATCGCCAGCGGAGGCCAACACCACGTCAGGGGCGGCCAGGCTGCCCTCCCGTTGATCCGTACAGGCCCATTCCCATAAGCCGGCCCCCTTGGCCACATGACGGCGGGCCTCCTCGATGGTCAAATACTGCAGGTGTTGCTGCTTGTCGGACACAATGATGTTGGCCACGTCGGTTTCCGCAAAGGCCAGCTCGGCCACCGCCAGCAGGCAATTGGCATCGGCGGGAAGATACACCCTCACCACCTCCCCGTTCTTGTTGCCGGCAACATCGATCATGCCGGGGTCCTGGTGGGTAAAGCCATTGTGATCCTGACGCCATACCGTGGAAGAGATCAGGCAGTTCCATGAGCCGATGGCGGCCCGCCAGGGCACATGGAATTTGCACACCTCCAGCCACTTGGCATGTTGATTGAACATGGAGGAAATAATATGGGCAAAGGCTTCATAGGTGTGGAACAGGCCATAACGACCCGTCAGCAAATATCCCTCCATCATGCCCACCAACGTGTGCTCGGAGAGCATCTCAATCACTCGACCGTCCGGGGAGATTTCGGAGCCGCCCTCGTCTTCGGGCAACACATCGGCCATCCAGCACTTCTTGCTGACCGCATACACCGCCTGGAGTCGATTGGAGGCGGTTTCATCCGGGCCAAAGAGGCGGTAGTTCCGGGGATTGCGCTTCATGATAGCGCCAATCCATTCCCCCAGGGGGGCCGTATTTGCCGCCTGGATGACGCCAGGACGCTCCACATCCACCGCAAAGGGCTCCAACGGCGGCAACCGCAGCGTCTGACGCAGCAGGCCGCCATTGGCCCTGGGATTGGACCCCATCCGCTTTGATCCTGACGGAGCATGGCTGCGCACCATCTCCACCGGCGTCCCCTGGGCATCGAACAACTCCCCAGGGCGATAACTTTGCAGCCACTGCTCCAGGGCCGCCAGTTGGGCCGGGTCGGTTTTCACCTTTGCCAGGGGCACCTGGTGGGAACGCCAGAAGCCCTCCAGACGGCGGCCATCCATCTCCTTGGGGCCTGTCCACCCCTTGGGGGAGCGCAACACAATCATGGGCCAGCGGGGACGGAACGGTTCCCCCGAGTCCCGGGCCTGTCGCTGCAAGCTGCGGATCTCCAACACCGCCGTTTCCATCACCCGGGCCATGGTCCGGTGCATGAACGCCGGATCGGAACCCTCCACCAGATGAGGGGTCCAGCCGTAGCCCTGCAGCAGGCTGCAGAGCTCTTCCGTGCTGATGCGACTGAGGATGGTGGGGTTGGCGATTTTGTAGCCGTTCAGATGCAGAACGGGCAGCACAGCCCCGTCGCGGACGGGGTTGAGAAACTTGTTGATGTGCCAGGAGGTGGCCAGGGGACCGGTCTCCGCTTCCCCGTCCCCCACACAGGCAATGGTGATCAACTCCGGGGCGTCAAACACACTGCCGCAGGCATGGGAGAGCACATAACCCAGCTCGCCCCCTTCATGGATGGACCCCGGTGTTTCCGGGGTGCAGTGGCTGCCAATGTGCCCGGGAAAGGAAAACTGCTTGAAAAACTGCCCCAGCCCCTCCAGATCCTGGGAAATATGGGGGAACGCTTCGCTATAGCTCCCATCCAGATAGCAGGGACCCAGCATCCCCGGCGCCCCATGGCCGGGGCCGGACATGTATAGACAATCCAGGTGGTATTTACGAATCAGCCGGTTGGCGTGGGTCCAGATGAAGGACTGGCCCGGGCTGGAGCCCCAATGGCCCAGGAGGCGGTTCTTGATGTGCTCGGGCCGGAGGGCCTCCCGCAGCAAGGGGTTGCCCCGCAGATAAATCATGCCCACGGCCAGGTAGTTGGCAGCCCGCCAGTAGGCATCCAGTTGGCTCAACTCGTCTCCACTGAGGGCATGGGGCTGAAGCAACGCCGCGTCTGTTGCCGTGGCAACCATGGGGAACCGGGAGAGGTTGCTGTCATTCTGGAGCATGCCCACGGTGTTGGCAACACCACCATGTCGGTTGGTTGGGGTTTCCTGTGATCGGCGGCCGGGTCATGGGGCGGCGGGGGCCGGTTCTCCAACAGCCCGGCCACCTCCCGGGCAATGGCCCCTTCCTCGTCGGCCTGCACCACCCACACCTCCACCGGCCCGGCGCCACTCAGCCGCCAACGGTTGCCGCCGGGCTGGGGGGTCTGGTTGGCCGGGCGCACCCCCAGCCAGTGCAGATGGGCCAACAGGTCCTGTTGCAGGGCCTGGTCATGTTCGCCGATGCCGCCGCTGAGGGCCACCACGTCCACCCCTTGCAACACCGCCACCGCACTGCCCACCGCCCGGATCAGCGCCGTGAAAAACACCTCCAGCGCCAGCCGGGCCTGGGCATGGCCTTGCGCTGCAGCCTGACGCACCTGGCGCATATCCTCCGAGATGCCGCTCAGTCCCGCCAGACCGCTCTGGTGCTGCAACACCTGCTCCAGACTGTCCAGATCCCAGCCGTGGCGCAACTGGTGCAGCAGGATGGCGGGATCCACGCTGCCACAGCGGGAGCCCATGACCAACCCTTCCAGAGGCGTGAAGCCCATGGAGGTGTCCTGACACTGCAGGCCGCGGACGGCACTGGCGGAGCAGCCCCCACCCAGATGCAGGCTCACCAGCCGCAGGGCCGGGTTGCCGGTGGCGGCAGCCATGGTGCTGGCCATGTGGCTGTGGTTGATGCCGTGGAAGCCGTAGCGGCGAATGCCCTGGCGGCGCCATGCCATAGGCAGGCCGTAGGTGCTGGCCGCTTCGGGGATGGTGTGGTGGAAGGCTGTGTCAAATACTCCTGCCTGGGGGATATGGGGGCAGAGCTTGAGCAGGAGCTCAACGGTGTCCAGGGCGGGCTGGTTGTGGAGGGGGGCCAGGGGAACGAGGGCCTGCAGGGTCGCCAGTTGGCCCTGGCCGATCCACTGGCTCCGCTGAAATCGTTCACCGCCGTGGACGATGCGATGGCCGACGGCAGTGATGGGGAAGCGTTCCGTCAGGGTGGACAGCATTGGGGCCAGCCAATCGGCCAGGGCGGCCCGGCGACCATGGCGAAGGCTGAGGGTGTCCTGCTGCCAGAGATCTTCCCCCCAGCGCCAGCGGAGACCACCGGCCTGGGAACCCCAGTCAACCTGGGCCTGCCAGAGGCAGGTCAACCGCTCCTGGCCCGTCAACTCCAGCAAGGCCAGCTTATGGCTGGTGCTGCCGGCATTCACCACAAGGCTGGTGGGCATGATGGTGGTCAGGTAAGGAGGGAGCTTTGAGTCTGTCTAAAAGGAGACAGGGGCAATGTACCAAGCCAAGAGGAGCCGGAGCATCGCGGGTGCTACAGCGGTTGCTATGGAGAAAAAATCCATGAGCACGGGTCTACCCCGCAGCCTCCGGGGGCATATGCCCTTCTTTGCTGGTAGGCCTCATAGTTGAGCGGAGCATGGTGAAGAGAGAGACCAAGCGTGAGAGATTCCTGTCGGTGATGGAGGAGGTAGTGCCTTGAGAGAAGCTGGAGGAATTGCTCCAACCTTTCTATAGGAAGCAAGACAGAACAGTGGGGCGCCGCCCTTATCCGCTGGGGATGCTGCTGCGCATTCACTTTTTGCAGCAGTGGTGCTCCTCAGCGATGAGAGAATGAAGAAGGAGTTGATTGACGCGCCGGTGGTGGGTGCTTTTGCGGGGATCGCCCTGTTGGAAGGGGATGTGCTGGATGAGAGCACGATCCTGGCGTTCCGCCATCTGCTGGAGGAGAAGAAGTTGGCAGAGAAAATCTTCAAGGTGATGAATCAGTGTCTTAAGGATCACGGTCTGCTGATGCGGAAGGGAACAGTGGTTGACGCCACCCTCATCAAGGCTCCCGCCTCCGTACAAAGTCGTGGGTCGTGAAACGTTGCCCCAGAATTCAGTCTGGGGCCTCCAAGCCTGCTCACTCTAGGGGGTTGAGGGCGCCCCATGGGGGCAGCAGGTAGGCGCGCCAGCGGATGATAGGTCTGGAACAGGATGCCCTAACCTCGGCGCCATACCCGAATCAAGGAATGGAAGATGCGCCTCTCATGGAACGAGGTGCGCGCCCGCGCCGCCGCCTTTGCCAAAGACTGGCGGGATGCCACCTACGAGAAGGGGGAGACCCAGAGCTTCTACAACGCCTTCTTCCGAGTGTTTGGCGTGCAGAGGCGCACCGTGGCCCGCTATGAAGCCCATGTGAAAAAGCTGGACAACCGCTCCGGCTTCATTGACCTGTTCTGGCCCGGCGTGCTGCTGGTGGAGCAGAAGAGCGCCGGGCGGGACCTGGACAAAGCCTACCAACAGGCGGGCGAATACTTCGACGCCCTGAGGGAGCGGGAACGCCCCCGCTACATCCTGGTGAGCGATTTCCAGACGTTTGCACTCCACGATCTGGACGAGCGGGATACGGTGGCCTTCACCTTGGCGGACCTGCCGGGCCATGTGGAGGCCTTCGGCTTCATCCTGGGGGTGCAGCGGCGCCCCTTCCGGGATCAGGACCCGGCCAACATCGCAGCCGCCGAACTGGTGGGGCAGTTGCACGACCACCTGGCCGCTGCGGGTTACCGGGGTCACGATCTGGAACGCTTCCTGGTGCGGCTGGTCTTCTGCCTGTTCGCCGACGACACCGGCATCTTCGAGCCTCGGGACATTTTCCTGGACCTCATGGAAACCCGCACCAGCGAGGACGGTTTTGATACGGGTTCGCGCCTGGCGGAATTGTTCCAGGTGCTGGATACACCGGACAGCGAGCGCCAGAACACCCTGGACGAGGACTTGGCCCGCTTCCCCTATCTCAACGGCGGCCTCTTCGCCGGAACTTTGCGGATTCCCTCCTTCACTGCCCCCATGCGGCAGGCGTTGCTGAATGCCTGCCAATTCGACTGGTCCAACATTTCCCCCGCCATCTTCGGGGCGTTGTTCCAAGCGGTAATGAACCGGCAGGAACGACGTGCCCAGGGTGCCCACTACACCACGGAGAAAAACATCCTCAAGCTCATCGGTCCCCTGTTTCTGGATGACCTATGGCAGGAGTTTGCCCAACTGAAGCGGCGGCGGGACAGCCGGCGGGTGCCGGAGTTGCTCAAGTTGCAGCAACGGCTGGCAACACTGAGATTTTTTGATCCTGCCTGCGGATGCGGCAATTTTCTGATCATCACCTATCGGGAGTTGCGCCTTCTGGAAATGGAGATCTTGCAAGCTGCCCTGGCCGGTTCCCAACAGGGTCGCCAACTGTTTGTGCTCTCCGATCTACTCTCCTGCATCAACGTGGATCAATTCTACGGCATCGAATTGGGGGAGTTTCCGGCCCGTATTGCCGAGACGGCGTTGTGGATGATGGACCACATCATGAACAGCCGGCTGAGCCTGGAATTTGGCCAGACCTATGCCCGCATCCCACTGGTAACCTCGCCCCGGATTGTGTGTGGCGACGCGCTGGAGCTGGACTGGGCAGAACTGCTGGCGCCGGAACATTGCTCCTA
>NZ_JENA01000063.1 GCF_000586015.1 Candidatus Synechococcus spongiarum SH4
CTATCGGCTACAAAGTCTTGGGGAACAAAGGGCATGGGCCAGCCCTGGCGTTGGATGGACCGGGCCGTTTTACGGCCCACCGCCGCCAACCGGGGCCGGGTCACCCCCTCATCCAGGCGCAGATCCATGTGATCAAGCCGTTGGCGCACCGCCGCCACCCCGTTGGCGCTGGAGAAAATCAGCCAGTGGAAACGCTCCAGGGACTGCAACGCGGCATCAAGTGGACCCCAGTCGTCAGGGGGACCAATCACCAGGGCCGGCAACTCGATCACCTGGGCCCCTGCAGCCCTGAACAGGGTGCGGGCGGCTGAAGACCCGTCAGCCGCCCGGGTCAACAGCACCCGGCGTCCCGCCAGGGGCTGGGGAGAAGGGGCATCAGGCGTCATGGGAACGGCCTGGGGTCAGGGTGGCTGCCGGATCCGGGCGGCTGCTCCGGCGCTGCTGGCGGAGCCGTGCATCCTTCTCCCGCACCATGGTCCCCAGATCGTCCCGGTATTGACGCAGTTGGCTGGTGAGCCGGGTGTCCGCCGTGGCCAGAATCTGCAAGGCCAGCAACCCGGCATTGGTCCCGTTGCCGATGGCCACGGTGGCCACGGGCACGCCAGCGGGCATCTGGGCGATGGAGTAGAGAGAGTCCACCCCTGCCAGGGCCTTGCTCCGCACCGGCACTCCGATCACCGGCAGCACCGTCAGGGAGGCCACCATCCCCGGCAGATGGGCCGCACCGCCGGCGCCGGCGATGATCACCTTCAAGCCCCGCTCGGCAGCGGTGCGACCATAGTCCACCATTTCCAGGGGTGTGCGATGGGCCGAGAGGATCCGCACCTCGCAGTCCACCCCAAAGCGTTGCACCATGGCTGCCGCCGGCTCCATGGTGGGCAGATCCGAATCACTGCCCATCACGATGCCCACAGGGGGTGCGCCACTCCGGGCTGGGAAGCGGCTGGGTTCATCCATGGGGCGCCTACCGGTTTGGGTTCTCGGGGCAGGCTACTTCAGGGAACATCGCCACCCTGCTGGTCACCGGCGGCCCGGAGCACGTCAGCCGTGCTCCCATGGCCGTGCTGCCGGGCAAAGGTCCAGGGGTGTTTTGCCTGCGTTGTTGGCGGCGTGTACATCAGCACCAACTTCAAGGAGAACCTGGGCTATCTCCATACGGCCCTGCAGTGCTGCGTCGTGCAACGGTGCATTGCCCACCTGATCTTGAACATCAAAATGGGGCTTACGTACATGAGTACCTAAACCCTGAAAACGATGCCACTGCGGTCTTTTGGCTCTTAATTGGGATTATCTATAAGACTAAGTTGAACAGTCCCATATGGTTCTTACTTACGATGTTGCCAGACCTTGAAAAGAATTTCCCTGGCCTATTACTCTGGAGATTCCTTATTCTGTCATGTGACAGAATAAGAGGATTTATGGTAAGATAAAGGTGAATTTTCCCTCCATGCCCTTTCCCCAGATTTTCCCAAGGCTGCTTGCCACAGTCTTGACCTTGCCCTTGATTGGTAGCCCTCCCCCGGTATTGGCCAAGTAAGCCTTGAACTTCGAGGAACCTTGATTATGGAAGACTATACTATCGTAGACTTTTTCTTGTTCTGGTTCTTTTTCTGATGATCTGGATACTCTGATGTATCACCATGGAGATTCCTGTTGATATTATAGCTGTTGCCCGGTTGTCTGATGGCGGCCACCGTAGCCCGCTTGAAAGGCTACAACGGGAGTAAATGGGGTTGATCTTCAGTGTGGCTAACCCCGATTGTGGTGGGCATCTATATGGCAGGGTTACCGGATCGCAGAAGAGGCCAAGCCCATGGGGGAACGGTGATTTTTCGTGAGGTCCATAACAACCCCTATCTTTCCGCCTGGAAAGGTCTCCTGGCCATGCACCCCCTCCCCAGGCGATTCTAGGATTACAAAGCTGCTGCCCCACCCACGCTTTGACCCTGATCAGCCCTTCTGCGGAACTCCTGCGCCGCGCCCGGCGGGTGCGCCGCGGCGCGCTGGACCTGGCCCAATGCAGCGATGCCCAGCGGCGCGGTGCGCTGGAGGCCATGGCCGCTGCCCTGGAGCGCCATGGGGACGCCATTGTGGCAGCCAACACGGTGGACCGGGAGGCCGCCGCCCGGGAAGGCTTGGCGGCGCCCCTGGTGGCGCGCCTCAAGCTCACCGGGGCCAAGCTGGCTGGTTGTATCCACGGCTTACGGCAGGTGGCCGCCCTGCCTGACCCCATCGGACACCGGCAACTGCACCGTCAACTGGCGGCAGGACTGGAACTGGAACGGGTCACCGTTCCCGTGGGGGTGTTGGGCGTTGTCTTTGAATCCCGCCCCGATGCGGTGATCCAGATTGCGGCCCTGGCCATTCGCTCCGGTAACGGCGCCATCCTCAAGGGCGGCCGGGAAGCCCTGAACACCTGCCAGGCCATTGTCACAGCCTTGCAGGACGGCCTGGCCAGCAGTGCCGTAGACCCCGAAAGCCTGGACCTGCTCACCAGTCGCGAGGAGATCATGGCCTTGCTCCAACTGGACGAACTGGTGGATTTGATCGTGCCCCGCGGCTCCAACGCCTTTGTGTCCACCGTCCAGGAGAACACCCGCATCCCCGTGCTGGGCCACGCCGACGGGGTGTGCCACCTCTACGTGGACCAGCGGGCGAACATCGACATGGCCGTCGCCGTGGCGCTGGACGCCAAAACCCAGTATCCCGCCGCCTGCAACGCCATTGAGACCCTCCTGGTGCATCGCCGTGTGGCCCGGCAATTCCTGCCACCGGCCATTCAAGCCTTCACCGCCGCTGGCGTCACGTTGCGGGGGGATGAGCAGGCCATGGCGTTGGGTGTGTCCGAAGCCGCTACCCAGGAAGACTGGGGACAGGAATACCTGGATCTGATCCTGGCGGTGCGGGTGGTGGAGGATCTGGAGGCCGCCTTGGACCACATTCGCCGCTATGGCTCCCGCCACACGGACGTGATCTGTACGGACGACGAGGCGGCCGCTGCCCGCTTCCTCAACACCGTGGACAGTGCCGGGGTGTTTCACAACTGCTCCAGCCGCTTTGCCGACGGCTTCCGCTATGGCTTGGGCGCCGAGGTGGGCATCAGCACCCAGACCATGCCCCCCCGAGGCCCGGTGGGCCTGGAGGGGTTGGTGACCTACCGCTACCGCCTCCGTGGCCATGGCCACACCGTAGCCCCCTTCGCCTCCGGTAACCAGCACTTCACCCATCGGGATCTCCAGGGGGCTTGAGAAATTTCTACTTCCGAAGAAGTGGTATTTTCATGGCTATGCTGGCAGAAATGCTTTTCCATGCTTCCCGGGGAGAAGAGACGACTTGCCTACGAAGCTCGACAGAAGGACGGATGGAAGCAGGCTGCAGCCCATTACATTCCCTTCTATTGGGCCTATTATGCCGTTAGTCGACGCACCATCACTCCGTCTCTCTACCAACTGGGTGCAGAGTTCATCGTGGCGATCATCACAGCAATGCTACTAATCTGGGGCGGGTTAATCACTGATCAGGAAGCGAAGTCTCTCTTCGAAGAACCATTGATTCTTGTATGGATTTCTGTTACCACTCTTATGGGACTTATGGGAACGAAGCTCGGGATTGATCGGGCTCGGGAAGCCGCCCGCATGGCTCTGAAGACCGAGGACCAATCACCAGCGGATTGAAGACCCATGAACCACACCTCCCCTGCAACCCGTGGCGATGCGATCCATGTGGAGGCTCTGAAGCTGTGGGCGCGGGTGGGGGTGTTGCCGGAAGAACGGAGCCTGGGGCAGTGGTTTGTCGTGGACCTCACCATCTGGCTTGATCTGGCTCCCGCAGGCCGATCCGACGATCTGTCCCTCACCGTGGACTACGGCCAGACCGTTGCCGCCATCCAGGCCTGTGCCGAGCAGGTGGTGTGCCATACCGTGGAATGCTTCTCGGAACAACTCCTGGATCAGGTGGGGGAGATCTACGGAGCCTGCCCGATCCGGCTCATCCTGCGCAAATGTCATCCCCCCATCCCCGGCTTTGACGGATCCATCAGCGTGGAGCGCTGGCGGTTCGCCGGGTGAGCACGGTGCAGGATGATGTCATGATGTCCCACTACCATCCGGGGCATCCTCCCCTGCCCCACCATTGCCATGGCATTGCCCCGAGAACTTCTGGTGAGCACCCTGTTGCGGGCCAGGGTTCAGGACGACCAGGGGGCTGATCATGGTGTGGGGCACCAGGTGTGGATGCACCCGCCGACCCATCGGGTGCTGGGTTGGGCCAGTCGCCCCACCAGCTTTGGACCCACCCGCTCGGTGTGGCGTCTCAACCAGTTGCGTCACCTGCAAGGGGATGTGGCGGTGGTCAGCGAAACTCCGGCCCGGACCCAGCAGAGCACCCTGGATTTGCTGCCCACCATCATGGGCGCCCATCTCTACGGCCATGACGGCCTGGCCCTGGGGCGGGTGGTTGATGCGGTGGTGAGCCCCGGAACCGGCGCCGTTGGCCACTATCTGGTGGCCCGCACTGATCCCCGCCTGCCGGGGGCCAGCCGTTGGCGCTTGCAGCCGAACGCCATTCTGGATCAGCAGCCGGGCCGGGTGGTGGCCGCAGCAGGCGCCCTGGATGATTTGCCGTTGGCGCGGGCCGGCCTGCGCACCCAGGCCCTGCAAGCCGGTCAACAGTGGCGGGAGCGGTTCCAGGAGACCACCTTTCAGGCAGGTCGCCAGTTGGAAGACTGGCTCCACAATCGCGGCCCTTTGCCCCGGGATTCCGATCCCCCGGACGGTGACCGGAGGCCGGAGCAGGAGGTTTGGGATGCTTGGGAGCACCCTCCCCACCGCCAGCCTCCCCACCGCCAGGACAGGGAGATCCATGATCCTGATCAGGAGCCCTGGCTGTGAAGGCCAGGAAGGGGGAGATGCTCCGGCGTGGTTCGCTCCGCTGGCTGCTGGTGGCTGGCTGGTGGGAGTTGTGGCTCCGGGGTGTCGGCGCTGGATATGGATTCCCGCTTGCGCGGGAATAACCAGTGGGTGGGGGAGTGATGGAAAACGGTTCGGGGATAGCGGTATGGGAGCGTCTTGGGGTTGTCCAGTGTTTCCCTGGGTAGATTGTCTGTTGCTTTACGGCTTTCCAGCAGTCTTGCGGGCTACGATGTAATTTCGAATATCTTTCACGGGGTTGTTGCAGGATTCAATGATTTGGAATCCCTGCTCCCTGATGAGCCGTTCCAACTCAGGGACGCTGCGCATTGCCACGAACGGCGCCTTGCCCAAAAGTTGCATGATCGGCAAGACAACTTGCATGAGGCGATAACTGGCTGGCCCCAGTCCTTGCGGCTTGCAAGGAGTTTTGGAAATCAAAAGGCCACCGGGCTTCAGCAGTTCATTCGCCCTCTTCAGAACACCCGGAAGATCATCAAGAAGATGGAAGAGATTGTGGGCAAGAAGGACATCGTAGGGGCCGCTCACCGTCTCTGCCATGGCTCCATCAACAAGGAAGTCAATGTTGTGTACGCCCTGCTCTGCAGCCTTTGTCTGGCCAATTTTAATCATCTCAGTGGAAAGATCGGTGGCTGTAATATAGGCAACCGATGATGCAAGCAGGAGGGCGGTGGATCCCGTACCGGCACCAATCTCAAGAACCTTGTCCTGTGGCCTCAGGTAAGAGCGGGTGCGTTGTAGGGTGAACTCGTAGGACGCTATATCCTTGATGGGTGAAGCAGCATAGTGCTTGGCCATGCCATTCCAGAACGCAGCAGCTTCCTTTGCCATCAATCCCTCCGTGGTGATCTTGATTGTACCACTTTTCAGGTTAGGGCGGCTCAGGGTCAACCGGAGCCTGGCGCGGTCAGTACTGCTCCCCTCGGTGGCCTCGCTATCCGGCGTACTGAGCCGCGCCCCGGGGCGTCCTTGACGTAACGCCGCGGGGTCTGACGAGAGAGGGGCGGCGCGGCGCCCCTCAGATGGATCATCAGAAGAGGAGGGAGAAGCGCAGCCCCAGAGAATGATCCACAGGGGATGTTGCGGAGTTGCTTTCTTCCCGCTCCCCCTCCAGGGCGATTTCCCAAGGTTCCGTCCGTCCCTGCTGGGAGTAGGGGGCCAGGGACCAGAGGAGGCCGTAGCTCCTGCTATCCGCGGAGAGGGCCACTGCCACCCCTGGGGTGAGGGTGAGGCGGTCGTTGTGGGCGGGGAAGCCGTAAGCGAACTCCGCCTCGAACTGCTGCCCCCCGCTGCTGGTGTCGTCCAACCCCTCCAGAACAGTGGGCTTGAGGAGGGCATCCATACCCCCTGCCGTTGTTACCCCCATGGTGTGACCCAGGGCGAGGGAGGGCCCGCGATTGGTGGGGGAGGGATCCCAGGCGAAGGAGAGGGTCAAGCCCTGATCCCGGAACTCCTCCTCCGCATGGGTCACCAGGGTGTGGCCCTTGAGTTCGCCACTGATGCCCCGTTGTGGATCGCTCCAGCCGATACCGGCCCCCACCTCCAGACCAAAGCCGGTTTCCGCATCGCCGCTGTCCTGTCTCATGCCCACCTCCAGCGAGGGGAGGAGGGAAGAGCCGTTGGCCAGGGGGAAGGGGCGGACCGCCTCCAATCCCACCCGCAGGGAGACGCTGCCCTCCTCACTGGAGGAGAGAGCATCCACCTGCTCGGTGGTGGTCCTCTGGCTCAGCAGGTCGATGGTGGTGGTGAGGCTCAACCCCTCGGCGCCGCCATCCAGCAGCAAGCCATCCAGCCCCACTGCGCCCATCACCATGGTGCTGCCGGGCCGGTACTCCCTGTTGCTCCCGTCGTCCGGTTTGACGGAGAGCTTGCCCCAGCCGTACCCGGCCACGGCCCACACACCCAGCCGGGGGGTGAGGGCATAACGGCCATAGGGGAACAGGCCAAGCAGGGTGCTGCTGAAGTCTCCATCACCATCGTTGTCCCCCTCTCCCTCGTAGCCGCCGTTGCCCCAGGAGTGGGAGAGGGCAGCGCCAGCCAGCCAGCGCTCCGTCCGCCAGTCCGCTCCAACCAGGGCGGTGGTCACGTCCCCAGTCAGGGAGAGGGTGGCTTCCTGCCCACGGAAGGAGGAGAGCGCCCCTTCACCCCAGAGGGCAAGCCGGGGTGTTGCCCCCTCCTCCACCCCTTGCCCGGCTGCTATCCGGGGGGAGAAGGAGAAGGAAGAACCCTGCGCCAGTTGCTGGCCGCTCACACTCTCGAACCCCAACACCTTGGATAATGCCCCTGCGTTCTCCGCCAACGGCGTGGCGCCTGTCAGCTCTTCCCCCGCCATGGTGAGGGTGAGACCGGCTTGGGGATTGGCGCTGAAACGTCCCTGCACGGCATTCACCACCTGCTGGGTGATGGTGCGGCCAACACGCACCTGCCCCGCCTTCACAGCCTCGCTGAGGGCATCCTTCGTGGGGGCGGCGTTGGCCGTGTCGTCATCCGTCACGGTCACTGCCACGTCACCGGTGACGCTGTTGTAGCCGCCGCCAGCAGCAGTGTGGGAGAGGGTGGCGCTGTCGTTGGCCGTGTCGTTGTCCTGCCCTGCCGAGACGGTGACCGTCTGCGCAGTGTCCCAGGTGGTGGCAGTGAAGCTGAGGCTGGCGGGAGAGACGGTCACGTCGCTGTTGTTGCCGCCCACCGTCACCGTGACAGTGCCCGTGGGCTCGGTGGCCAGCTTCACCGTATACGTGGCGTTGCTCCCCTCGCCCACCGTCAGGGACGGGGCGCTGAACTCAAGCCCGGCCGTGTCGTTATCCTCGATGGTGAGGGTATGAACGCTGGCGCTGCCCACCGTGTAACCGGTGCCGCTGGTCAGGGTGAGAATCACCGTCTCGGCGCTCTCGTCCACGTTGTCGTCCGTGATGGCCACCGGGATGTTGACGCTGCCGCTATTGGCCGGCACCGTGACCGTACCCGAGGTGGAGAAGTCACTGCCTGGGGTGGCCGTGCCGGTCACCGTGTAGGCCACCGTGATCTGAGCCGTGGGGGCGGGGCTGATGCTCACCGCCACGTTCTGCGTGCCGCCACTCTCCGCTACGGTGTCGCTGCCGGTGTCAAAGCTCACCGGTGGGGTGCTCACCGGTGGGGTGCTCGCCGGTGGGGTGCTCACCGGTGGGGTGCTC
>NZ_JENA01000064.1 GCF_000586015.1 Candidatus Synechococcus spongiarum SH4
CCCAGCAACTCCACCATGGACCGCATTGCCCTCTGGAAGTGGTCCGTACGGCTCAGATCACAATCCTGCAGTTCCTGCTCGATCTGCCAATCCAGCCAGAGGGGGGCGGCGGCGAGACGTTGGCCATAGGCGCCGCTGCCGTGCCGCCGCAGGTAATCGTCAGGATCCTGGCCGGGAGGGAGCGAGAACACCCGCAGTTCCACCTGCCCCTGCAGGGCCAACTGCTCCACCTCCTGGATGGCCCGTCGGCTGGCCCGTGCGCCAGCGCTGTCACCGTCAAAGTTCAGAACGATGCGTTTGCTGGCGGCGGCGCGGCAGAGCTGTTTGATCTGCCAGGAACTGAGGGCTGTGCCCAGGGCCGCCACACTGTTGCGCACCCCGGCGCCGTGCAGGGCGATGACGTCAAAATAGCCCTCCACCACCACGGCCAGATCAGCCTTGTGGATGGGGCCTGTGGCCATGTCCAGACCAAACAGAATTTTTCCCTTCTCGAATACCGCCGTCTCGGGAGAGTTGAGATATTTGGGCTCACGGCCATCCAGGCTGCGGCCGCCAAAGCCCACCACCCGGCCCTGCTTGTCCCGAATGGGGATCATGAGCCGCTGGCGGAAGCGGTCGTAGTGGCCCTCCCCCCCTTGACGGGACACCGCCAGGCCTGCCGCTTCCAACTGCAAGGCGGTCACACCCTCCACCTGCCCCAGGTGGCGCAGCAGGGCATCCCAACTGTCCAGGGCATAGCCCAGGCGGAATTGCTCCATAATGGCCCTACTGAGGCCCCGTTGCTTCAGATAGGCCAGGGCCGCCTGCCCCTGGGGCTGCTGCAGATTGGTCTGAAACCAGCCTGCAGCCAGCGCCAGGACACGGTAGATGGACTCCTGATGGGAGAGTTGTTGCCGCAGCCGATCCTGTTGGTCACCGGAGACGGTCTGAACCGGCACCTGATAGCGCTGGGCCAGTTGCAGCACCACGTCCGTAAAACTGCTCTGTTGCAGTTCCATGAGGAACTTGATGCTGTGGCCGCCGGCTCCACAGGAAAAGCAGTGGTAGATCTGCTTGGCGGGGGACACCGTCATGGACGGTGACCGGTCCTCATGGAAGGGGCAGAGACCGACAAACTCCCGTCCCCGCTTCTTGAGCACCACGTGCTCGGACACCACGTCCACAATGTCGGCCCGCTCCCTGACGGCGGCAATGGTGCTGGGGTGCAGTTGCGGGGACGCCAAGACAGGGTGCTTGGAGGTGTACCCGCAGGCTAAACAGAAATCCCGTGGTGAAGCGCGGGCCATACAGTGCAGGGATCCCGTGGTGGATACGTGGCTTCCCTGCTTCTGGAAATTGGCGCCGAGGAATTGCCGGCAGCGTTCTGCCCGGCAGCGCTGGCCCAGTTAGGTCGGTTGATCACAGCCTCTCTGAAGGACTGGCATTTTGACGCCCTGCCCTGGCAGGGTTTTGCCACACCCCGACGCCTGGGGGTGTTGGTGCGGGATCTGCCGCCACGGCAGAAGGACCGGGTGAAGGAATACAAGGGGCCGCCAGCGGGACAGGCCTTTCACCAGGGCAACCCCACCCCTGCAGCCCAAGGGTTTGCCCAGCGCTGTGGGCTGGCGGTGGAGAACCTGACCGTCCGCGCCACCCCCAAAGGGGAGTTCGTCTTTGCGGAGGTTCCCCAGCCGGGCCAGGCAACGGAGGCATTGTTGCGGGAGGCGATTCCCGGCTGGATTGCCGCCGTTCAGGGCAAACGGCTGATGCGCTGGGGAACGGGGACGCAACGCTTCAGTCGCCCGATCCGCTGGCTGGTGGCCCTGCTGGATGATGATCTGTTGCCGGTGCAACTGGAGCAGACCAGTCCCGTTGTGACATCCCAGGCCAACTCCTACGGACCCCGCCGGGGCTGGCGTTGCGATCCTCTCCCCATTGCCACGGCTGAAGCCTATGAGGCCAGTCTCCGGAAGGCCGGCATCGTTGCCGACCGGCAACAGCGACAGGCCCGCATCCGCCGCCTGATTGAGGACAAGGCCGCTGAACTGGGGGCCGTTCCTCAACTCAAACCGGCACTGCTGGAGGAACTGACGGATCTTGTGGAAGCGCCGGGGTTGATCGTTGGCCGCATGGAGGAGCGTTTTCTGTCCCTGCCGGCGGAGGTGAGCGCCATGGAAATGGTGACCCACCAGCGCTACGTGCCCTTGTTTCAAGCCCCGGCGGATCCCTTGGCGCTGGATGCCCATGGGGTGCTGGATCCCCACTTTCTGGCCATCACCAACGCCAGCCCCCTGGCGGATGCGGCCCTCATTACCCAAGGGAATGAACGGGTGCTGCGGGCCAGGCTTGCCGATGGGGCCTTTTTCTACGATCAGGACCGCTCTCAACCCCTGGAGGACCACCTGTCCCGTCTCGAAGGGGTCACCTTTGCCGCGGGGCTGGGCTCCCTGAAGGATCGGACCGACCGTCTGGTGCGGCAAGCCCAGGCCATGGCCGTGGCGCTCCAGCGGCAGAACGAGGCGCTCCGGTTGAATCAGCAGGCGCTCAGCCGGGCGGCACTGCTGTGCAAGGCGGATCTGGTGACCCAGATGGTTGGCGAGTTCCCGGAATTGCAGGGGGTCATGGGGGCCAAGTACGCCATGGCTTCCGGGGAAGATTCGCAAGTGGCTGAGGCCATCCGCGAGCACTACCTGCCCAGTGGCGCCGATGATCCTCTGCCCACTTCCCACCTGGGTCGGGCTCTGGCTTTGAGCGAGCGGCTGGAACTGCTGGTCTCCATCTTTGCCACCGGCCAGCGGCCCACCGGTTCTTCCGATCCCTTTGCCCTGCGGCGGGCCGGCAACGGACTGCTGCACATCCTGGTGGACTGTGGCTGGTCCCTCAACCTGGTGGCTTTGCTGGAGGCTGCCTGCAGTCAATCCGCCAAGGATTTTATCGATCTGGCCGTAAAGCCCACCACCCTGCTGGCGGACCTGTTGGCCTTTCTGCAGCAGCGATTACGCACCCTGCTGGCAGAGTTGGGGATGGATTACGACATCATTGATGCGGTGGCGGCGGAGGCGCAGGATCCTGCGGCCTTACTCCGTGATCCAGTGGATGTGGTCTGCCGTGGGCGGCTGCTGCAGCGGCTGCGGGGCTGCGGGGAGTTGGCGCCCATCCAGACGGTGGTGCAACGGGCGGCCCGGCTGGCGGAAAAAGGGGATCTGCAGCGTCACCGACGCAACCCCAGGGACTGCGTGGATCCATCCCTGTTCAGTTCCCCGGCAGAGGGGGCGGTATTCGCTGCTTTGGAAACCCTGGCCCCCCTGAGCCGGGCCAGGGATCGGCACGGTTATGAACGCTTGCTCACGGGCCTGGGGATGTTGTCACCCCGGTTGCAGGCTTTTTTTGACGGGGAAGACAGCGTGATGGTGATGGCCCCTGATCCGGATGTGCGCCGCAACCGGCTCAACCTGCTGGCCGTCCTGCGCAATCAGGCCCTTGTCATTGCAGACTTTTCCCGGTTATCCGGCTGAGGGTCAACGGCTGGCGACCGGCCCCGGGGCGTCATCTCCACCTGCACAGCGCCGGGATTGACAAAATCTTCCTGGGGGCGTCCCACGGCCGTGTCCACCGGTTGGTAGATCTTCGGCGCTATGGCCTGACCCCGCAACAGGCTCGCCACGGTCATTGCCGTGATCTTCACCTGTTGCCATGGACTCATGGGCACAACCCGCTTGTAGAGGTAGCTGTCAAACGTGAGGCGTTGCACGTCCTTGTCGTCGCACATCTCCACGAATGCCTCACGGGTTGCATCGCTGGCGTAGAACACCCGCTGGAGAATGTCCAGAACCTTGTAGGTGGCGCCGTAGCGGCGATCCCACTGGCGCAGGTAGGCGCGTTTCATCTCGCCGGCCGTGGGGATGCGTCTGCCCTGCTGGCTTACCTGCACCAGAGCTTCCGCACACATACGGCCGCTCTTGGCGGCAAAGTAGATGCCCTCGCCGGAACTCTTGGTCACGTAGCCGGCGGCATCCCCCACCAGACTCATCTGCTGCACCACCCGACGGGGCCGTGGGTGCTCCGGGATGGGATGGGCTTCCACCTTGATGACCTCGCCGCGGAACAGGCGCTTATTGGCCCGTTGGCGGATACCCCGTTGCAGGGACTTGATCAGGGACTGGTTGTTCTGCATGGTGCCGGTGCCCACCGCCACGTGGTCGTATTTTGGAAACACCCAGGCGTAAAAGTCGGGGGACACGTCAGTGCCCACGTACATCTCCGCCAGATCCTCGTAGTAGGACATTTCCTGCCTGGGCAGACGGATCCGCTCCTGAAAGGCAATGGCCACCTTGTAGGAACCCGCATCCATGGCCTTGGCCACCCGGGAGTTGGCGCCGTCAGCGCCGATGATGTAATCCACCTCCAGGGTTTGACAATCACCCTTGAGCCCCGCACCGTGGGCGGCGTAGTGGATGGTGTAGGGGCCTTTGCGCTGGGGTCCGGTGGCGATGGACTGCACCAGGCCGTTCACCAGGGTGGCGCCGTACTCCGCCGCCCGGTTGCGCAGGAAGGCGTCAAAAACCTCCCGACGGCACATCCCGATAAATTCATCCTGGCGATACCCTAGGGGATCCAGACGAATGTCCACTTCCTTGTTGGAAGGGGAAATCATCCGCATGTTGCGAACCTTGCGGTCGATGATGTGGCCGGGGAGGTCAAACTCCTCCACCATGCAGAGGGGAATTGCACCACCACAGGGCTTGGCATTGTCCAGCTTGCGCTCAAACAGCCAGGTTTTGATTCCAGCTTTGGCCAACACTTCCGCAGCACAGGACCCACTGGGACCTCCGCCAACAACGGCAACGCGCAGCATGACAACTCTCCTCGAGAACTTGGCAGGGAGTGATGCTTTGAACCTACAACCAGGAGGCAGCGCCATGGGTAAGCTGTTGCCAAGCGGTTGCAGGGCACGGCTTCCTGGAGCAATACTTGAGGGCGGAGACGGCGTGCCAAAGCTGACAACCCAATTGGACGAGATCCCCGTTGCTCGCCGTCTGACCCCATCTGTTCCCCAGCAGCAGCGGCATGGTCTGAGTGGCCTGTTGACGCTGCTGATGCTGCTGGCTGGCGGTATCGTGGTGGGGATGGTTCTTTTCCTGCGTCCTGCCCAGGACATGTCCACGCTGCCTGATCCTTTGACGGAACCCATGCCCCAGCCAGAGGCGGATGGTCGCCTCCTGGGCCACTTCCCCTACCCCGTTGCCCATGGGGCGGACTTGGTGGAGGTGATCCCCGGCCGCCGATTGCACAGGGATGCGGCGACAGCGTTTCTGGCCATGCAGCGGGACGCAGCGGAAGCAGGCGTGCAATTGCGACTGCTGAGCGCCTTTCGGGATCGGGAGACCCAGCACAACCTGTTTTTCCCCATCATGGTGGAACGGGATCAACAGCCGGAGGAGCGGGCCCGGGTCAGCGCCCCACCCGGCTACTCCGAGCATCACACCGGCTATGCCCTGGATCTGGGGGATGTGCGCCATCCCAAGTTGGACCTGGACGAAGCTTTTGATCAGAGTGCCGCTTTCGCCTGGTTGCAGCAGCACGCCTCCCGCTATCACTTCCGGATGTCATTCCCGGTGGACAACGGTCAGGGCGTGGCCTATGAACCATGGCACTGGCGTTGGGAAGGCAGCAGTCATGCCCTGGAACTGTTTGAGCAGGCGCGCCGCTTCAACGCCGCAACGTTAACGATTCACTGACGCCTTGCCTGCCATGGGCCAATCCATCCGGAACATTGCCATCATTGCCCATGTCGACCATGGGAAGACCACCCTGGTGGATGCCCTGCTGGCCCAGTCGGGCATTTTCCGCCAGGGGGAGGCCGTGCCCAGTTGCGTAATGGACAGCAACGCGCTGGAGCGGGAGCGGGGCATCACCATCCTGGCCAAGAACACCGCGGTGGACTACGGGCAGACCCGCATCAACATTGTGGACACCCCTGGTCACGCGGATTTTGGCGGGGAGGTGGAACGGGTGCTGGGCATGGTGGACGGCTGTCTGCTGGTGGTGGACGCCAACGAAGGCCCCATGCCGCAGACCCGCTTTGTCCTCAAAAAGGCCCTGGAGAAGGGCCTTCGGCCCATCGTCTTCATCAACAAGGTTGACCGGCCCCAGGCCATGCCGGAGGCGGCGGTGGACAAGGTGCTGGACCTCTTCCTGGAACTGGGGGCTGATGATGACCAATGTGATTTCCCCTATCTCTTCGGCAGTGGCCTGGGGGGATTTGCCACGGCTGATCCGGCCCAGGGCGGTGACACCCTCCAGCCTCTGTTCGAGGCCATCCTTCGCCACACGCCACCCCCCGTGGGGGACCCGGACAAGCCCCTGCAACTGCAAGTCACCACCCTGGACTACAGCGATTTCTTGGGCGCCATTGCCATTGGCCGCATCCACAACGGCTCCATCCACAACGGGCAGCAGGCAACCCTGATCGGCAGTAGCGGCGCCATGAAGCGGAGCCGAATCAGCAAGCTTCTGGGGTTTGAGGGTTTGAGACGACTGGAGATCGAGACCGCCAGCGCCGGGGACATTGTTGCCGTGGCGGGCTTCAGCGGGGTGAACATCGGCGACACCATTGCCTGTGGCGACAGTCCCAATCCCAAGGCCCTGCCCTTGATCAAGGTGGATGAGCCCACCCTGCAGATGACCTTCATGGTGAACGACTCCCCCTTTGCCGGCCAGGAGGGCAAGTTTGTCACCAGTCGTCAGTTACGGGACCGGCTGAACAGGGAACTGCTCACCAACGTGGCCTTGCGGGTGAGCGATACAACCTCTCCGGACCGCTTCACCGTATGCGGACGGGGAGAACTCCATCTGGGCATTCTGATGGAGACCATGCGGCGGGAAGGCTACGAGTTCCAGGTCTCCCAGCCCCAGGTGATCTTCCGCACCATGGACGGGGACGTCTGCGAGCCCTACGAGACCATCGTTCTGGACGTGCCGGGAGCGGCCGTGGGGGGCTGCATTGAGCGCCTTGGCGCATGCAGGGGGGAAATGCAGAACATGACCACCTCCGGGGACGGTCGCTGTCAAATGGAATTCGTCGTTCCTGCTCGCGGCCTGGTGGGCTTTCGCAGCGACTTCATCCGCATGACCCGTGGCGAGGGCTTGATGAGCCACTCGTTCCTGGACTACCGCAAGATGGGAGGGGATCTGCAAGCCCGCCACACCGGGGTGCTGATTGCCTTCGAGACGGGTGTGTCCACCGTCTATGCCCTCAAGAACGCGGAAGACCGGGGCCAGTTTTTCATTCGTCCTGGCGCCAGGGTATACAAAGGAATGATCGTGGGGGAACACACACGCTCCCAGGATCTGGAGATCAACGTCTGCAAGACCAAACAACTCACCAACATGCGTTCAGCGGGCGCAGAAGAGTTGGACACGTTGCAGACTCCCGTGGACATGACCCTGGAACGGGCCCTGGGTTACATCGGCCCCGGTGAACTGCTGGAGGTAACTCCCCAATCCGTTCGGCTGCGCAAGCTGCCCAGCCGCAAGCCTGTAAAACGCTAGATCCCCTCTCCTTGCAGCCCATGGGCGCCTGTCCGGATCCTGCCCTTGCCGCGGCGCTAATCCTCTTTGCCCGGGAAGACTGGTACGCCTGCCATGACGCCCTGGAGGCACTCTGGCAGGAGAGTCTGGAGCCGCGGCGCACGCCCCTTCAAGCCCTGGTGCAGATTGCCGTGGCCATGGTCCACTGGGGGCAAGGCAACCGCCGCGGCGCCACCCTACTCTGGGGTGAAGCCGTGGCGCGCCTGGCCCGCTGCCGTGACGAACTGGACGAACTGGACGGGGTGGATCTGGCCTATCTGCATGATCAAGGCCGGCATTGGCTTCGCTTTCTCCAGACATCCCCTGGAGGCACAGCCCCGCCGCCGCCGCGGTTGTCTCCCCCGGGCGGCCGGATCGAAGATAACTTGAACGTGCGCCCTGCACCACCGGAGCCGCGCCACCGCTGCCCCCCGGCCTGACTGAATGGTTGCCGTCGCGCTTCCTTACTGGTCTGTTTGCGGGAAGCCGT
>NZ_JENA01000065.1 GCF_000586015.1 Candidatus Synechococcus spongiarum SH4
CCCGTGTTAGGGTTTGTCCATCTCCTGTGTCTGCCTGTTCCGTGGGGGAATGGGGCCTGGAGTCCAGGCCGGTCCACCCTTCCGGCAACAGCATGGCGCCTTCGCGGCCAAAGCCAAGAATTACGGGACTCAGCGGCATCGTTCCTTCTGGACTCACCCCCCAGTCGGCCGAGCGGATCGAGTTGCGCAGCTATGTGTTTCTGGATTCCCTGCAGCCCCAACTGGCGGCCTATGCCGGCACGGTGTCCGGGGGATTTCTGCCCATTCCCGGGGACGCCTGCCTCTGGTTGGAGGTGGCGCCAGGGTTGGCGGTGCATCGCATGACGGATATCGCCCTGAAGGCCAGCACTGTGCGATTGGGGCAGATGGTGGTGGAGCGGGCCTTTGGCTCCCTGGCCCTCTACCACCTGGACCAAAGCAATGTGCTCCACTCCGGTGACGCGGTGCTGGGGGCCATTGGCAGCCGGGTGGAGGATCGCACCCACTGCGACGTCACCTGGTACGAGGTGATCCGCGCCATCACCCCGGACCACGCGGTGCTGATCAACCGCCAGAACCGCCGTGGGTCCATGATCGAGGCGGGCATGAGCATGTTCATCCTGGAGACGGAGCCGGCGGGGTACGTGCTGTACGCCGCCAACGAGGCGGAGAAAGCCTCCAACATCACCCTGGTGGACGTGAAGGCCGTGGGCGCCTTCGGCCGGCTCACCATGGCGGGGCGGGAGGGGGACGTGGAAGAGGCGGCAGCGGCGGCCATGAAGGCCATCGCCGCCATCAATGCCCGCAGCCGCAGCCACTAAATCAGGGTCTCATCACATGGAGATCAACGTTGCGGGAGGACCGTGAATTTTGGTGGCGGTTGCCACGGAAACTTGTGTGGATTTTCCCATCTCACTAAGTACAACTTCTTAGTCACAGAGACACCCATAAGTAATGCTAATCATTCTGTCAAGAACTCCTGATGCCAAAACGGCCTCGGATCCCTTGACGGATGGAGACTTCAGCAGAGAAAGTCAGCCATGAACATTCCCCCCACGGAATCGGCAATGGCCAATGAAACCATGGGCATCGCCCTAGGCATGATTGAAACCCGCGGCCTCGTCCCTGCCATTGAGGCAGCCGATGCCATGACCAAGGCTGCAGAGGTGCGCCTCATCGGCCGCGAATTTGTTGGCGGCGGCTACGTGACCGTGCTGGTCCGCGGTGAGACCGGCGCCGTCAACGCTGCCGTGCGGGCCGGTGCGGATGCCTGTGAGCGGGTCGGTGATGGCCTGGTTGCGGCCCACATCATCGCCCGTCCTCATCGTGAAGTTGAACCCGTTCTCGGCAATGGACCGACACCCTCCGGTTCCGGCATGAAGGACTGAGCTAACTCCCACCTCACGTCCCCTTTGATCACAAGCCCATGAGCAAAAAGTATGACGCTGGTGTGAAGGAGTACCGGGATACCTACTGGACTCCCGACTACGTCCCCCTCGACACCGATATTCTGGCCTGCTTCAAATGCACAGGCCAGGAAGGTGTGCCCCGGGAGGAAGTGGCCGCCGCGGTGGCGGCTGAATCCTCCACCGGCACCTGGTCCACCGTCTGGTCCGAGCTTCTGACGGACCTGGAATTCTATAAGGGCCGCGCCTACCGCATCGAAGACGTACCCGCGGACCCCGAGTCCTTCTACGCCTTCGTTGCCTATCCCCTTGACCTGTTCGAGGAGGGCTCCATCACCAACGTGCTCACCTCGTTGGTGGGCAACGTATTCGGCTTCAAGGCTCTCCGCCACTTGCGCCTGGAGGACATCCGCTTCCCTCTGGCGTTCATCAAGACCTGCATGGGCCCCCCCAACGGCATTGCCGTGGAGCGGGACCGCATGAACAAGTACGGTCGCCCGCTGCTGGGCTGCACCATCAAGCCCAAGCTTGGCCTCTCCGGAAAAAACTATGGCCGGGTGGTCTATGAGTGCCTGCGGGGCGGCCTGGACTTCACCAAGGACGACGAGAACATCAACTCTCAGCCGTTCCAGCGCTGGCAGGACCGCTTTGACTTTGTCGCCGAAGCGGTGCGCACAGCCGAGCAGGAGACCGGCGAGCGTAAGGGCCACTACCTCAACTGCACCGCGGCCACACCGGAAGAGATGTACGCCCGGGCCGAGCACGCCAAGCAGTTGGGCATGCCCATCATCATGCACGACTACATCACCGGCGGCTTTACGGCCAACACCGGTCTGGCCAAGTGGTGCCGCCGCAACGGCATGTTGCTGCACATCCACCGGGCCATGCACGCGGTGATCGACCGCCATCCCAAGCACGGGATCCACTTCCGTGTGCTGGCCAAGTGCCTGCGCCTCTCCGGTGGCGACCACCTGCACACGGGCACCGTGGTGGGCAAGCTGGAGGGGGACCGTCAAACCACCCTGGGCTTCATTGATCAGTTGCGGGAGTCCTACGTGCCGGAGGACCGCACCCGGGGCAACTTCTTCGATCAGGACTGGGCCTCCATGCCCGGCGTGTTCGCCGTGGCCTCCGGTGGTATCCACGTCTGGCACATGCCCGCCCTCGTCACCATCTTCGGGGACGACTCGGTGCTGCAATTCGGCGGCGGCACCCACGGTCATCCCTGGGGATCCGCCGCTGGCGCCGCCGCCAACCGGGTGGCCCTGGAAGCCTGCGTCAAGGCGCGCAACGCCGGTCGCGAGCTTGAGAAGGAAAGCCGGGATATCCTCACCGAGGCGGCCAAGAGCAGCCCTGAACTGGCCATCGCCCTGGACACCTGGAAGGAAATCAAGTTCGAGTTCGACACCATCGACAAGCTCGACCTCTGATTCCAGGTTCTGAAGGGCGCTTTGCCCATTGCGGCGGCTCACCCCAAGCGATTCACGCCACGGCCGCCGCACCCCCACCCCACCACTCGCTCAAACGGATCCATGCCTTTCAGCTCGGTGGTCGACTATCAAACCGTCGCCACACTGGAAACCTTTGGTTTCTTGCCAGCGATGACCCAGGAGGAGATCTACGAACAGATCGCCTACGTCATCGCCCAGGGTTGGACACCCTGCATTGAGCATGTCCACCCCAGCGCTTCCATGCGCAACTACTGGTCTCTCTGGAAGCTGCCCTTCTTCGGCGAAGCTGAACTGGGTGCGATTGTTGCAGAGCTTGAGGCATGCCATCGCGCCTATCCCGATCACCACGTTCGCCTGACGGGCTACGACGCCTACACCCAGACACAGGGCACAGCCTTCGTGGTCTTTGAAGGCCGCGCCTGACCCTGTTCGCCATGGGGCCGGCGATCCGGTCCCATGGCGACCTTTCATTGCCTGATCCCCCCTACCAACACCGAGCACACCGAGGCGGACATGGTTACTACGGCAAGCCGTCAATCAGCACTTGAGCGCCGCAAAGCCCTCTCCACAGCAGGGAAGGCAGCCGCCTCGCGCTACGCAAAAACACGCCAGCGGAATATTTCCGACGGGCAGAGCCCCAAACGCGGCCGCGCCAGCGCCAGGACTGTTGTTGCAGCACCGTCTCGCCCCCGGCCTACGGTCGTCTCCCAACCTGCTGCCGTTGCCCCGGCAGTCCCCCCCGCGGCCTGGAACCTGAATACTCGCAAAATCTCCAACCCCACCCGTGACCTGGCCCTGGCCCGGCGCCGGTCCCTCTCCAGGCAGGGCAAACGCAACGACCCCAGCAAAGACCGGATTCGCACCGCGGTGCGTCGTCCTTCCCGGACCACGCCCCAGCCGGCCGCCACTGACCGTCAGGATGAAAGCCACACCTGTGACTGCCAGAAACGCCGCAAAAAGGAAGCGGGAACACTGGGTAGATCATTGTCGTTGCATCTGACGTCCCCAGCAACGGATCGCCGCAGCGCTGCTGAAGCCCGCCTCAAGACGCCCAAGATGAAAACCGCCACAAGTCCCAGCCGCGCCCTGGTGCTGGCCCGCCGCCTGGCCATGGCCAAGCATGGAAAATCCGCCAACGCCCCCACCAGCGCTTCCAGCGCCGCGGTGGCCCGTCAGGGCAACCCGGAACTCTCCGGCCGGGAATTGGCGCAACGGGTTCGTGAACTGAAGGCCCGCTCCGGATCCGCCGGCCAGTGCGTGAAAGGCAACAACAAGCGCCCCTGCGGTCCCCGCCGCGGCATGAATCGGCCCAAGGACAACGACCAGCCAGGCCAGGCCGCCGATGATGCCCATTGGAAGGTGGGCGCCAGCACCACCCCGCTGGGGCAAACCGTGACCGGCACCCGCACGGACCGCTCCATAAAGACCACCGGCAACGAAGCCAGCACCTGCCGCACCATCACCGGGACGGAATACATGGGGGCTGACGTGTTCCAGTCCTATTGCCAAAGCCAGGCCCCGTCCCGCCCCCGCAAAGTCGCGGTTACCCCCACCGGCTACGGCAACACGGTCACCGGGACGGAAGTGGGCCGCTCGGGGAAAGTTACGGGCGACGAGCCGGGAACTTGCAAATCCATCACCGGCACCCAGTACCTCTCCGGCAGCCATGGGGAAACCTGGTGCGGCAGCCCCACCCAGCCCCAACCCGCCAAGGTGGGTCAGGCCCGGACCCAGGCAGAGCAGCGGGTGTCCGGCGTCATGGTGGGGCGTTCCGCCAAGGTCACCGGCGATGAACCCGGCAGTGGCCATCAGCTTACCGGCTCCCAATACATGAACCCCACCCCGGATATTGGCCGTGGACCGGCTCCCGCCAAGGTGCGCGCCTTCTCCACGCTGCGGGGCTTGGCCGTCACCGGCAACGAGGTGGGCCGTTCCGCCAAGGTCACCGGCGATGAACCGGGCGCCTGCAAAACCGTCACCGGTGACGACTATGTGGGTCGCCAGCAATATGACGCATTCTGTGGGGGCCGGCCCGCACCGGAGGCGGCCAAGGTGGGGCTGAGCACCACCAACCGCAACCAGACCGTGTCCGGAACCAGCACGGGCCGTTCTCCCCTGGTCACGGGGGACGAGCCCGGCGCCTGCAAGGCCGTCACCGGCACCCCCTATGCGGGCCTGGAGCAGTCCGGCAACTTCTGCAGCGAGCCTGAGCAGGCCGCCATTGTGGCCCGCACTCCCGTGGGTCCTGGCACCCCTGGTCAGCCCATGACCGGCCTGCAACCGGGAATGGGTGGCGTGATGACGGGTGCGGAACGGGGGGCCTGCGAGCCCGTCTCCGGCACCCCCTACGTGGGCGCCGACCAGTTCCAGAGCGCCTGTGGCGCCGGCGGCGTCCCGGCGGATTTGCCCCAGCCCCTGGAAGGCGCCCCCTGGACCCGCTTTACCATCACGTCCCCGTTCCGGGCGGCCCACACGGAGCAGAAGCGGCGTCTGGCCACAGGGGTGACGGGAACCCTCTATGAGCAGGGAGTCGCCCGCATTACCGGTCCTTTCGGGATGGCGGGCGGCCGGGTGACGGGAACGGAAGAGTTCCGCTTTGACCAGCGCGGCCCCAACACGGCACTGCCGTCACGGAACCCGCTCCAGCCGCTGGCGGCCAGGGCCGGCGCCGCTGGCCCCGCCAGCCCGGCTCCGGTCACGCCACCGGCCCCATCCCGGGTCACGGGTGAAGGCATGGCCCAGGGGGTGCGGATTTCCGGAGACGACTGGTCCCGCAACGACCGGGTCACGGGCACGGAAGGTCCCTCCTCTCGCCGGCGTAATCCCTCCCGGCCAGGACCCATGTCCGCCATGGCCCCCTTCCAACCCAAGCGCAACGCGGAGACGGAGGTTCCCCTCAGTCCCATTACCGGCTCCAGCGGCAACACCGACAAGGGGGCTCTGGTGACCTTCTCCGGCGGAGCCCGCGGCTGATTCATGCTTGCCCGTCGCGATCCCTATCAGCCCCAGGGGCCGACAGCGCCACGACGTCGTCCACCCCGCCCTGACGGCCGTGCGCCGGTGGGGCAACCGTCGTCGCCCGGTCTCGGCGCCCCTCGGCCCCAAGACCCGCTTGCCGCCACGGGGCCGCTCCACCCCCTCGCCAACCGGGAGCGCAATCAACAACTGCGAACCTACGACAGCCAGGTCAAGGGAAGCTTTGACAACATTGTGGAGGTGCTCAAGCGGATCTCCGCACTCCAGCACGAGCCGGACTTCGAGCAGAAGGCCCAAGCCCTGGCCATGGATGAACTGGGTTTCCCTCTGCCGGAGGACATCCTGGCCAATGCCTGGGTGACCCAGTTGGACATGCGCAGCCTGTTTGCCTGGTGCGTGTTCGAGACCTACAAGCGCACCAGTGAGGCGTTTTTCACCAGCGATCCCTTGGGAGAGCCGGAGGACCACGCCTTTGACGCCTTTGTCCGGGAGGACTGCGGTTTTCATCTGCTGGACGTGACCCCCTGCGCGGATGGCCGCCTGGCCCATGCCATCAGCTACGCCTTGCGGTTGCCCTTCAGTTCCGTCCGCCGCCGTCCCTACGCCGGCGCCATGTTTGACGTGGAGCGCACCGTCACCCGCTGGATCAAAACCGAACACCGGCGCCACCGGGAAGGGGCGCCCAACCAGGCCCATGAAGACACCCGCTACCTCAAAGTCGTGGTGTACCACTTCAGTTCCCTGGATCCACACCACCAGGGCTGTGCGGCCCACGGCTCCGACGACGCCCAGGCGGCCCGCTCCGGCCTGAACCGCCTCCAGGATTTTCGCCAGGCGGTGGAAAACAGCTTCTGTTGTGGCGCCTCCGTCACTCTGCTGCTGCTGGGGCTGGATACGGACACGGACGCCATCCGCATCCACGTGCCCACAGCGGACGGCGCCACGGATCTGAACCGCTGGCTCGATGCCCGGGAGGTGTACAGCCAGACGGCGTCCATGGCCCCTGAGGCCGCCCGGGCGGCCATTGGCGAGCGGGTGCGACAGGAGGCGGGGGGGGGCATTGAAGAGGGCATGGTGCGCTTCATATCCCGCTTGCTGGAGAACAACATCTCCCAGATCGACTTCGTGCGTCAGTTCCATCAAGGGGCCTATGGAGATGCCGGCCATGCTGAGCGCTTCATTGGCGTGGGCATCGGCTTCAAGGAAATCCATCTACGCAACCTCACCTACTTCGCCCACATGGAAACCGTGGAGGAGGGGGCCGCCGACCTGGACGTGGGCATCAAGATCTTCAAGGGTCTGAACATCAGCCGCGGCCTGCCTGTGCCCGTGGTGATCCGTTACGACTTTCACTCCAGCGTGCCGGGCTCCCGGGAGCGGGCCGTGCGCTCCTGTGAGCGCATCGCCGCCGCCGTCCATGGGCGCTATCGGGATTTATCCCGGCAGGGCTTCCTGCACACCCTGCTGACGGTGCGGGATGGGGACCACCACAAGCCGCCCGAGGTTGTGGGCTCTTCTCTACAAGCTCCGGCGAGGGAGGCCCACTGAATGAGAATCTGCAAGGTGATCAAGCCGCTCGTGTCCACCAACCGCATCCCCGGCTTCGAGCACAAGCATTTGAAGGTGGTGCAGGACGGCAGTTCCCACCTGGTTGCCGTGGATGCCGTGGGGTGCCGGGACGGGGACTGGGTGATCTGCGTGGGCAGCTCCGCCGCCCGTGAAGCAGCCGGCAGCAAGTCCTACCCCAGTGACCTGACCATCGTGGGAATCATCGACCACTGGGATCCCCCCCAGAAACCCCCGGCCCCATCGTCCTCCCCGGCCCAGGCATCGGCATCGGCATCGTCGTCAGCAACGGCCCAGGCGGCCGGCGGCCCGGCCCCGAGCCCGATTCAGACACCGGGCCACCAGACCGGCGGGTCCGGCGGAGGGGTCAGTTGATGGAAATCATGCAGGTGATCGGATCTCTGGTGTGTACCCAGCGGGTGGCCGGTCTGGATCACTGCTATCTGCGGGTGCTGCGCACCAGCAAGGGGAAAATCAACGTGGCCGTCGATCCCGTCGGCGTCTCTGTGGGCAACTGGGTGTTCACAGCCAGCGGCTCGGCGGCCCGCTTTGCCTGCCCCAACCCCGAGGTGCTCACCGATCTCACCATCGGCGGGATCATTGACTTCTGGTCGCCCGACGGCTGAGTCCGCCCCGGCGCCCCAGCCCTGCCCCACCT
>NZ_JENA01000066.1 GCF_000586015.1 Candidatus Synechococcus spongiarum SH4
CGAGCCAGTTGGGCATACAGACCACCCTGGGCCTTCAGCGCTTCGTGGCTGCCCGACTCGATGAGTTGACCACGGCGGAGCACCAGGATGCGGTCAGCGGCTTCCACCGTGCTCAGGCGGTGGGCGATGACAATGGCGGTTCTCCGCTCCAGGAGGCCCGCCAGGTTGCGCTGCAACGTGGCTTCCGTGGAGGGATCCAGGTGGGCTGTGGCCTCGTCCATCACCAGCACGTCCGGCTGACGCAAAGCCACCCGCGCCACCCCCAGGAGTTGCCGTTCCCCTGCGGAAAGATTGGCGCCCCGTTCCCGTAGTTCCGTGTCCAGCCCCTGGGGCAAGCTGCGAATCAACGGCCCCAGGCCCAACTCTTCGCAGGCCTGCTGAAGCTGGCGGCGGCTGATGGTCTGTCCCAGCCGCAGGTTGGCGGCCACGTCCCCACTGAAGAGGAAGGTATCCTGCAGCACCACCCCCAGCCGCCGGCGCAACTCCTGTTGAGGCAGATCCCGGATGTCCACGCCATCCAGGAGGATGCGCCCCTGTCGGGGTTCCCACAGGCGGCAGAGCAGGTTGATCACCGTGCTTTTCCCCGAACCCGTGGCCCCCACCAGGGCAACGGTCTCCCCAGGGGCAATGCGGAAGCTCAGGTCCCGGATCACCGCAACCTCGTCCCGTGCATTGTAGGCAAAGGTGACGTGTTCAAACACCACCTCGCCAGTAGAAATGGGGCGCGGCAAGGAAATGGCGCCGGGCCTGTCCTGAATCCGGATGGGCTGATCCAGTAGTTCGCCAATGCGCTGCAGCCCCGTCAGGCCGGCTTGAATGAAGGTGAACCGCTCAGCCACCTGGCGCAGGGGATTGAACAGCCGCTGGGCATAGAGCACGAAGGTGACCAGTGTGCCCAGGGCCAGGGTGTCCCGCAGCACCAGCCAGCCCCCCACGCTGATCACCAGGGCAATGGCGGCAATGGACACCCACTCCAGCAGGGAGGAAATGGTGGCGTCCAGCCTGATGGTCTGCATGGTGAACCGCCTGTAGCGGGACACGTTGGCGGCGGTGCGGGCGCTGTTGCGGGGCTGGCGGCGGAACATCTGCACCACCTCCAGCCCCTGGAGATTTTCCTGAAGATCGGCGTTGAGGCTGCCCAACTCTTCCCGCACCCGATAGTTGGCGCGGCGGTAACGGGTTTGCAGCCCGATCACGATCCACGTCACGGGCGCCAGGATGAGCAGCAAAAGCAGGCCCAGCCGCGGGTCCACCAGCATCATGGTGGCGCCAATCACCAGCAGGGACACCAGCTCCGCCAACACCCCGATGGCACCGTTGCCGAACATCTCGGCCACCGCCTCCACATCGTTGGTGAGACGGGTCAACAGCAGACCCACGGGGGTGCGCACATGGAAGTGCAAATCCAGCGCCAGGGCATGGTCGAACAGATCGCTGCGGATGCGAGCCGTCATCAACTGCCCCACGCTTTGCACCGTATAGCTGAGCAGTCCCTGCAACACCAGACCGGTGACCATGGTGAGGGCCAGCAGTCCGATGAGCAGGTTGAGGGAGTTGGCGGCCCCCAGTTGCTCCAACCAGGGAAGGATGGGCTCCTGGCGGAGAAGGGACACGGCCTGACCCAGCAGCAACGGTTGCAGCGCATTGCCAAGGGCCACGGGCGCCAGTAGCGCCAACGCCAGGGCAATGGACTTGCGCTGGGTCCGGAAATAGGGCGCCATCCGCCGCCAGCCCATGGGGCTGTCGGGATCGCCATGCCATTGCTGCTCCGGGGCCGATGCCATGGCTATGGCTGCCGAGACCGGGCCGGGACCCCATGGCGCACCGCTTCCACCACCGCCTGGAGAGGTCCCCGGTCCATGCGCAACGCCAGGGGATTCCCCACCAGCCGGGCCGTGCTGAAGAACAGATCTTCAATGGCCACCAGGCCGTTTTCCTGTAAGGTGCGGCCGGTGGCCACCAGATCCACAATGGCTTCCGACATGCCGGTGAGCGGCCCCAGTTCCACCGATCCCTGCAACTGGATCAGGTCCACGGGGAGATCCAGGCTGTCAAAGAACGTACGGGCGCAATGGATGAACTTGCTGGCCACCCGGCAATGGGCAGGCAGATCCGCGGCGCGACGGTAGGGGCTGCTGCGTTTCACGGCAACGGCCATGCGACAACCCCCGAATCCCAGATCCGCCAGCCGGGCCAACTCCTGTGGGTGTTCCCGCAACACGTCGTCCCCCACCACCCCCAACTGGGCCTGCCCGTAGGCCACGTACACCGGCACGTCGGCATTGCGCACCAGCAGGGCGCAGGCCCGGCCACAGGGGCTGTCCACCATCAACTGCCGGTTGCCGGGGGCGGTCAGGGCGGTGAAGTCCAACCCTGCCGCTTGCAGGCACGCGATGCTGTCCTGCAACAGCGCTCCTTTGGCCAGGGCAACGGTGATCACGAAGCGTTTGCAGCAACTTGAGCCTAAGAGCTTCAATCCTAGGAGCTTGGGCGGACAATCGGCCAGGCCACCGGCAACAGGGCGCCACGAGAAATCCCTGTTCCCCGCCTGAAAAGCCTGCCGGCCCCCGCCGGGCCGTGGGGGACCCTTTCAGGGCTGACTGTCCCATAGGTTTTTCAGTATTCCCTCAATCCAAGCGCTTCAAACATGACTCCTGGGGGTCGTAGATGTAGCCTGTGATGGCGCCGTCCTGGATTTTTCCAACGGCCTGATCAATCACGTGGAGAGGGACCAGAAACCATTCACGGGGGGCCACGGTATTGCCAAAACGATCCTTGACTTTGATCTCAAGCAGTGCAGGTTGAAAAATTCGATGGATGAGGTTTTCAAATCTCTTGCTGTTGATGTTGTAGAGTTTGTAAGTGGCGACAATCTCCACCTCTGCCATGAGAAACGTGGGATCAAGCTGTGGATTGCTGATGCGTTGTTCCACCTTGCCATTGGTTACGCCAATCTTATGGATGAGATCACGATTTCTTGCTACATTCGGCAATTTGGAATGGCTGCGCAGAACGTAGATTGTGCCGCTGGATCTATCTCCTTCCTCTGTATAATCCGCAAACAGTGGCCCTCGAATTGCCGCGGTAATTCGTCGACTGGTGTCATCCTTATAGAGGGAGCGTTGAAGTGAACGCATCAGCATTTTGCTTTCCGTGCCATTGTCGAAGACGACCCGGAGCCTGGCATCCTTCTTGCCGTCCCTGGTGAAGGATTGACGCCCCTTCCTGGCCACATAGGCTTTCTGGCCGCCCACAATGAAGAAATCACCCACGTTAATTTCCGTGTTTCCCTTGTTTTCCTTGAAGGGACGGGCGTTCCGCAAGCCGGTGGCCAATTCCTTCTGAACCTGTTCAAAGCGGGGCTTGAAGGCGTGGAAATCCTTGCATGGGTTGCGGCGGGCGATCTCCTCGGCAGCTTGTCTTTCCGTACTTGAGCGCACATGGGTCAAGCGGGTGATGAAAGAGGTGTCCCCGTCCACCCCAAGTTCCGCCAGGAGGGCATCATCCAGTGCTTCCTTGTCCGTCTCGGACCCATGGGGCGGCGCGGCAAGCAGTCCCCTGGTGGTCAAAGGGTTCCACAAGGGCGCGGAAATCCGCCTGCCCACGGATGCGCTCCAGCCGCACAGCATAGAGACGCTCAAAGATGTCGCGATCTTCTCCATGCCCTGGGATGTGGCCGTGCTCCGAGACGAAGTGCCGAATCTCTTCAAAACCCGCAATGACCCGTTCCTGCTCCGGGGTGCGGTTCGGCTCCGCCCTGGTTTCGGCTTCAACACCCAACTGGGCCAGAAGGGCGTCGTCTTCCTCAGTGAATTTCTTAGCCATTGGCATTGGCAGCCTCCTGTTTTCGCTTCAGGCGGACGAGGAACGCAACGGCTTCGGCCATTCTCTTCTCCCACGGATCGCTTGCAGTAAGAGAAGGTAGTCGTCCGTGATCCTGCTTGAATCTCACAGCCCGCTTGGCCAATTCACGGGCGTCTTCCGGGGTAAGCCGCACCTTCTTTGCCGAGATGACCGCCGCCACCTGTCTCAGGCTTGCCTCGCCCATGGCCTTGGCGAGGATCCTGTAGGCCTCGCCAAACGGGTTGATGCGGTCGATCAGGTCGATGTCCAGTTCCCGCACGTCCATGGCAAATTTACGCACCCCTTGAATCAGCCCATTGCCGCCGCCATCAACGGAGCGACCTTCATCATTCACGGCTTGCTTGCCCCTCTGGATCAACGCAACCGCCGCACTGACCCGCTGACGGACAGCCTCCTGATCCTGTGCATCCAGGTGGGGATACTTGTCCTTGACGATCTTGCCCAATCGCACCTGACTCAATTCTTCCGGCACCAGTTCCTCGTCAAACAGTCCCCGCTCGATGGATGTCCGGTCCTGAACGAAGGCGGCCGTCAATTCGTTGAGATCTTCCCGGCAAATGCGTTTTGCCTCCGGGCTCCTGGGTTCGGCAAGTCCCGTGATTTCAATCTCCATTTCACCATTGTTCTCGTTAAAGCCCACGTTGCACCTGTCGGAGCTATAGCCTTCCTTCCCATAGTCGAAACCTTCCCGCGGACCACTTGCCTTGGGGGTGAATCTGAAGGGGGGCGCCAACACCTGCTCCATGAGCAAGCTGGCGGCAATGGCCTTCAAGGTGTCGTTCACCGCCTCGGTGACCACCTCTTCAGAGGCATCGGGTTCGGCGATCAGATTGGTAAAGCGGGCCCGGGTCTTGCCCGGCGCGTCCCGGGTGACGCGGCCAATAATCTGCACCACCTCCGTCAAGCTGGAGCGATAGCCAACCGTCAGGGCGTGTTGGCGCCAAATCCAGTCAAACCCCTCCTTGGCCATGCCCAGGGCAATGATAATGTCCACATGGTCCCGGTCGGTCTTCCGGGCCTGATCTTTCAGTGCTGCTGATACCTTGTCCCGCTTGACGGGATCATCATCCACCAGGTCGGCAATGCGCAACACTCGACCCGTGGATGTTTGCACAAGCTGAAAACCGGTTGCGGGATCGGCTCCTTGCCATTCCCCCAATTCCTCGATGATGTGTTCCACCTCCCTGATCTTGTCCTTGGTGCTTTCCCGTGAATTGACGGACGGGATGTGGATGATGGTTTTCTCGTTGGGGTCCAGCACTTTGAGGATGGTATCGGCATAGGTGCCCGTGTAGAAGAAATAGCCAATATCAAGCTGCTTCAGATATTGATAGCCGTTCAGTTGCTCGTAATAGGTGTAGGTGACGGTCTCGAACCTGGCCTCGTCGTTGGGCATGAGCACGGGCTCGGTATCGCCGCGGAAGTAGGATCCCGTCATGGCCACAATATGCACCTTGTCCCGCGCCATCAACTCAGTCAACTGGGCGCCCAGCCTGTTGTCGGGATTGGTGGAAACATGGTGAAACTCGTCCACGGCGATGAGCCGGTGGTCAAAAGCCTCCACGCCAAAGGTGTCGATGGCGTTGCGGAAAGTGGCGTGGGGACACACCAGCACCTGATCCCCGCTCTCCAGGAACGCCCCCACGGATTCCGCCTTGCCGCCTTCGCTGCCTGGGGCGTTGCACAGGTTCCAGTGGGGCTGAACCCTCCAGTCGGCCCAGAAGCCGAACCTTGACAGGGACTCATCGGCAAAGCTGGCGCCGATGGCCTTTTCCGGCACGGTGACAATGGCCTGCCGGCAGCACTGGTTGTGCAGCTTGTCCAGGGCGATGAACATGAGCGCCCGGCTCTTGCCGGAGGCGGGCGGCGACTTGATGAGCAGATACTGCTCCCCCCGCTTCCCGTAGGCCCGTTCCTGCATGGGGCGCATTCCCAGTTCGTTGGCCCTGGTGGAACTGCCGTTCCGGGCCGTGGCGAGGGAGACGGCAGGAATGAAGCGGGTCATCTGCCAGCGCCGATCAAAACTCGATCAAGAAACCATGCCATGCGGGAAGCCGCGTCAGAGTACTTGGGTTGTGAGATCTTACCATATGGGCGGGGGCCTACTTGCAGCAGGCTGACTGGACACCATGGGGGTTGGTGGCTAGCCTGACCCCATGGCAACGCAACACCAGCCTCCAGCAGGACCACAGCCCACAGGCCAAGGTTGGCCCTGGATGGGCTCGCGGATGGGGCGGTGGCAGAGGTGGAGGCGGAATGCCCAGGTTCAACCCAGGAGCAGCAGCCATGATTGAAGAAATTCACATTGAAAACTTCAAGGCACTCAAAAGCATTGACCTGATCGAACTGCCTCAACTAGCAGTTTTTGTCGGCAAGAACGGTGTGGGCAAAACCAGCTTGTTTCGTGTGTTCTCGTTTCTAAAAAGCTGTTTGTCACAGAACGTTCGCATGGCATTACAACACGAAGGCGGCTTTAAGGGATTCAAAGACGTGGTCACCCGTGGCGTTGGGGAGTCGGAGAGTATCCTTATTGAATTGAAGTTTTACTTGATTATTGCAAGTAAAAAGCGTTTGGTGACCTATCATGTGGAAATTGGTTTGGATCGTAAGCGGCCTGTGGTGCGTCGTGAGATATTAAGGTATAAGCGCGCCGCCTACGGTGCCCCTTTTCATTTTATTGATTTTTCCCAGGGCAAAGGGATTGCGGTCAGCAATGAAGAAGACTTCAGCAAACCTGATACAGAGCTTACCAGAGAAGAGCAGGCGGTTAATCCAGACGTGCTGGCCATTAGCAGCCTTGGACAACTCAAACGCTTCAAAGCCGCAACAGCATTTCGCGAATTGATAGAAAATTGGCATATCTCGGATTTTCATATTAATGAAGCACGAGGTAAGAAAAATCAAGAGTTGGGCACTCATCTTTCTCGTTCAGGAGACAATCTCCCTTCAGTCGCTTTACACATGAAGGAAGATCATCCAGACATTTTTGAAACGGTATTACAGAAAGTACGGGAAAGAGTGCCCGGCATCTCCGATATTGAAGCCAAAATCAGTGAGGACGGCAGTCTTCTGATTCGCTACGCCGATAACGCTTTCCAGGATCCTTTTTTTGATTTCAACGTTTCCGACGGCACAATCAAGATGTTTGCCTATCTGCTGTTACTGCACGACCCCAAACCCCATAAAGTTCTCTGTGTAGAAGAGCCCGAAAATCAGTTGTATCCAGAGCTGATGACCATCCTTGCAGAAGAGTTTCAAGAGTACGCCAGAAAAGGGGGTCAGGTGTTTGTTTCCACCCATTCACCACAATTTCTTAATGCGATACCACTGGAGAGTTTATTCTTGATTGAAAAGGATAGAGGTGTCTCCAGAATCATGCCTTTTACCGCAGATCCTCTTGTGCGCGGCCAGATTGAAGCGGGAGATAAGGCGGGCTATCTATGGGAACAAGGAATGTTTGAAGGGTTCAGCCGGAGAGCAAACAGATGATCGTACTCCTCACCGAAGAACAATCCATGGGAGAATGCTTGAAAGTTGTCATTCCCCAACTGTGGCCTGATTCCGTGCGAGGAGTAGACTGGCTTGTCTTGTCGTTTCAAGGTAAGAGTGACTTGAAAAAATCGATTCCCAAGAAAATAAGAGGATGGAATTATGGAAATCCGCATTTTATCATCCTTCAAGATAATGATGGAGGTGATTGTGCTGCGATAAAACAAGAATTGTATAATATAGCATATCCATACAACAGAGATTTTCATGTGCGAATTATTTGTCAAGAATTGGAGAGTTGGTTTCTGGGTGATTTAGAGGCAATCAGACGAGCCTATCCTCAAGCAAAAATTCAAGACAAGGCGAAGTTTCGTAATCCGGATAGATTGGGAAATGCTTCGCAAGAACTCAAAGGCTTAATCAACATTCCGACCAAGGTTCAGCGGGCAAGAAATATCAGCCAGCATTTTGACTTGACAAAGAACAAGTCTAAAAGTTTTAATGTTTTCATCAGAACTTTGAAGCAGTTAATTGAAAAAGACCAATCGAGATCCAAAGCGTAGCGGCTAGCCTTGGGGTGACGGCTTCCCAGAAAGTGCTGGGTGTGCCCCAGCTTGCAAGCAGGCAGGGTGCTCTTCGGGG
>NZ_JENA01000067.1 GCF_000586015.1 Candidatus Synechococcus spongiarum SH4
CTGTTCCGATTGAACGCACGGGCCAGTTCAGGGGTCAGGGGGCGCAGGCCGATCCCCACCATGGCATGACTCACCTTGCCCGTGCTGATCAGTTCTTCGGCAATGCTGCGGGCGCGATTGATGGGGATGGCAAAGCCCAAACCAGCCCCCGGTCCACTGCGGACCAGGGTGTTAATGCCAATCACCTCGCCCGCAGCATTGAGCAAGGGGCCTCCCGAGTTGCCAGGGTTGATGGCCGCGTCGGTCTGGATCAGCTCCAGCCGCTTGTCGGTAATGCCCAGCTTGCTGATGTTGCGGTTGAGATTGCTGATGATTCCCATGGTGACTGTGTTATCCAGCCCGAAGGGATTGCCCACCGCAATGGCCCAGTCCCCCACCTCCAGGGCATCGGAGTCCCCCAGGGGCGCCACCGGCAAGGGGGTGGGCGACATCACCCGCACCACCGCCAGATCGGTTACGGAGTCCAGGCCCACAACGGCGCCGGCCAAGGTGCGGCCATCGGTCAGGCGCACTTCCACCTGATCGCTTCGTTCCACCACGTGGGCATTGGTCAGGATCAGCCCCTCTTCGGCAAAGACGACTCCCGTTCCCTGCTCCCGCTGGGTGCGCTGACGGGAGGGCAGGCCGTCTTCAAAGAACTGATTGAAAAACTGGTCAAAGAACGGGTGCCCCAGGCCCTGGGGCGGCAATCGGCCAATGGTCACCGTGCGCACCGTGTCAATGCGGACCACAGCGGGACCAGAACGGCGCGCCGCTTTCGTGACGAAAGAATCCGGTGTGATGAGTTCCCGCTGAGCCAACCCTGTGGGCGCCGCCGCCAGGGAGCCCAGGGCCAAGCTCAGCGCCAAAGCGCCACCACGGCGTCCAAGGCGTGGTGGTGTGCGACGCCATACGGATGGCCATGGTGCTGGCGTTAATGGAGATGGAAATGCCATGATCGTGTAGTGCGTGTCAGCCAGCCATGAGCCAAATCATCCCCATACTCTATGGAGTCTGTTTTGTCTTGCTGCTGGTCCAGGCCATCCGCCTCATGGGTCGCGGGTTTAGCGCGACCGGCAACAGGAGAGACCGCACCTCTTCCAAGTCGGTCACCATTCATCCGGAGTTGCTGGATCAAGAGGGTAACCTCCTGGAGGATGAGTTGCTCACAGTGCGGTTCACTGGCGATAACGAACCACCGCCAACCACCAGTACGGATCCACAGTCGGATGACTCTCCCCCCCTGGCCCCGCGCTAAAAGCCGAGATGGCCGTGGTTGAGTCCTGGCCTCCCTGGATTTTCACCAATGCATCAGATCCCGTGAACAAGAGAATGCGAACCGTTGCTGCGGTCTTGAAAGGCTTGAGGCTTCCCCCCCGCTTCCAGTTGCGGCAGGTGAAGGAAGATCCGATTCGCCTTGAATTGACCCTGACCCCGGCCTATGGCAAGGACCCCATCCTGGTGGGGTTGGTGGAGTCTCAGGATCTGGTCACATGGCGTGATCGGGAGGGGCGGGCCCCCCGTGATCTGCAAGGGACCTGGGACTGGACCGTTCGCCACGGCACAGTGAGCACAGGGGGTTGGAACCCCTATTTGAAGGAAGCGCTCCAAACCATGTTCGAGACAGGGCTCCCCGCCTATCTCTATGAGGAAGTCACAGGGGAGACCTATCACCCGGTGGATGGCGCCCGGCACGTGCGCTAGGTGATCCCTGCCATCTCAAGGGGGGAAACAGGTACTCAACAAACGTGGCGTCACCGGTGACGGCCGGACAAACTGGAGACAGGGTTTCAGGTTTTCTTTATGTTCCACCTCAATCCCGCGGCCAGGTTGCTGGACAACTCCTTCATCAAGCTCCTCACCGCAGCGGGCTTGGTGAGCGCCCTCACCCTCTCTTGTCTGGTTGCCTTGTGCTGACCTCTGGCCATCGGGGGGATACAAGCCCCACTAGACTCCTCCGTGAGAGCCAAACGGTTTCCGCAACTTGCCAGTCCGCCACTTACAACAGCGAAGGGGGTAACCATGGCCCACACCATTGCTCTCCTTGGCCTGGGCCTCTGGGGTCAATGCCTGGCCCGGCTCTTCCGTGGTTCCGGGCATCAGGTGCAGGGGTGGAGTCGGCGGCTGGGTGGTGATCCCGGAGACTGCCTGTCAGGCGCTGACCTCCTGGTTAGTGCGGTTTCCATGGCGGCCCTCCCCAGCCTGGCCCCTCAACTCAGCCAGGTGATACCCACCGGCCTGCCCCTGGTCAGTTGCTCCAAGGGCATTGCCGTTGATACCTTGTTGACCCCCCTTGGCCTATGGGGCCGGTTCTGCCCGCAAGTCCGGGGTCTGGTGCTCAGTGGACCCAATCTTTCCGCCGAACTGCGCCAGGGACTGCCCGCTGCCACGGTGTTGAGCTCCAACCACACGGCGTTGGCCATGGAGCTGCAGCATGTGCTGAGTGGCCAGCAGTTACGCATTTACTGCAATGACGATCCCCGGGGCACCGAGTTGGCCGGCGCCCTGAAAAACACCATGGTGATTGCGGCTGGCGTGTCGGACGGCCTGGGCTTGGGGAGCAATGCCAAAGCCTCTCTCCTCTGCCGCGGCCTCAGTGAGATGGGCGTGGTGCTCGGCGCCATGGGGGGGCAGTCACAGACCCTCTATGGCCTGGCTGGGCTGGGAGATCTCCTGGCAACGGCAAACAGTCCCCTGAGCCGCAACTATCGCTTTGGACTGGAGTTGGGGCGCGGCAAAACACCGGCAGCGGCTGAGGCCTGTTGTGAAGGCACAGTTGAGGGGATTCCCACCACCCATGCCGTTGTGGCGTTGGCGGAGCGCCACGGCTTTGCCGTACCCATTGCTCGGCAGGTGCTCAAGCTGCTTGAGCAGCGCGCCACCCCTGCTGAATCCGTGGCCTCCCTGATGGAGAGAAATCTGCGGCCCGAATCCCAACGGGCCATGTAGGTAGGGTTTTCACGGCAATATGTTCCCCTTCCCCCCTTCACATTCCTCAATGTTTCGTTACAGTTCTATGCAGTGACCCCGCTGGGCCATGTCTGATTCCGCATCTTCCCGCTTCGGCTTCGTTGACTTCGCAGAAACCTGGAATGGTCGGCTGGCCATGATGGGCTTCACCATCGGCCTCCTCACCGAACTGCTCACCGGCCAGGGCATCCTCGGCCAGATCGGCCTCGGCTGAACCTGCGCCTCACGGGACGGAACCGTCCCTTCCACCACCCATCTCTCGCTTCGTTCCGCCATGTCTGATTCCGCATCTTCCCGCTTCGGCTTTGTTGACTTCGCAGAAACCTGGAACGGCCGGCTGGCCATGATGGGCTTCGCCATCGGCCTCATCACCGAGGTGCTCACCGGTCAGGGCATCCTCGGCCAGATCGGCCTCGGCTGAGCCAATCCCTGCGGACCCGCAGGTCTCCCCATTGCCCAAAACTGGGGATCCTGCGGGTCAATTTTGTTCCACAACCTGAATCACTCCTTGGTGGTGCAGTTGACCCAGGAGATAAAGGGATCCGGACACCACCACACACGCTTCCGATCCTGGCGGCCGCTGAAAGGCCTGTCCCAAGGCAACAGCCACCGGCCAGGTGGGCCTCAAATGGGGGGGCGCCAGTTGCAGGCAGGCGGCCTGGGGTTCAGGCAACTGCCTGACCAGTTGATCAGCCGACCAGCAGGAGCTATCCACAATGGCCACCAGCCAGGCCCGATCCCCAGGTCGGAGCAGGGCCCGGAGCATGCCGATGGCGTCTTTGTTGGCCAGAATCCCCAGCACCCAGTGAATGGATCCCCCAGAGGCTTTGTCGTCCAGATGTTGCCGTAGACTCAGGGCGGCAGAACGGTTGTGGGCCCCATCCAGCAGCAGTGGTTGGCCCTGCCACTGGCAATGCTGTAGACGACCGGGCCAACACACGGACCCCATGCCCTTCCGGCTCCGCTGCATCTCCAGGGGGTGCAGGGTGGCGCTGACGTGCTCCAGCACCGCCATGGCCACTGCGGCGTTGTCGCGCTGCACCCGGCCGCGAAGGGGAAGGTTGAGGGCCTGGAACTGGTCCTCGGCAAGGGGGGGGACCCAGGTGATGGCGGCGCCACAAGCCGCTGCAGCTTGACGCAGCACGGCAACCACTGCAGCAGGCTGAGGACCGGAAAAGGCCACACAGCCCGGGCTGAGCACACCGGACTTCTCCCTGGCAATGCTGGCGAGATCCGCGCCAAGATATTCCTGATGATCCTCGCCAATGCTGGCAAAGGCCACGGTGGAGCGCCGACAGTGGGCCGTGGTGGCGTCCAGCCGGCCCCCCAGACCCACTTCCAGCACCGCCAGGTCCACCGCCTGGCGATGGAAGTGGAGGAAGGCGGCAACGGTCAACTGTTCAAACGGCGTGAGGGACCACTGCTGCGCCAGGGAGCGCAATTCCAACAGCAGGTTCCGCAGGGTGGCGGGTGCGATGAACCCCTGGCCAACACGAATCCGTTCACACCAACTCACCAGGTGGGGCGAGGTATAGAGCCCGCAGCGCAAGCCGTGGGCCGTCAAGGCCCCATGCAGCAGGCTGCAGATGGACCCCTTGCCGTTGGTGCCCGCCACCTGGATGGCCGCAAAGCTGTTGTGGGGATTGCCCAGGGCGTTCAGGGCGCCTTTGACCCGCTCCAGACCCATGGTGACAACACCGTTGGTCTGGCCTGGCAGCAGGTCGCTCAGGTCAACAGGGGCTGGCCAGCCGGACGACGCCCCGACGGGGCCCTGGGCGTCAGCACCCATCACCTAGACGCCCAAGCTCCCCAGAGCTGTGCGCAGCCGCATGAGGGCTGTGTCGATCTCCGCCCCACTGACGGTGAGTGGCGGGACAAGGCGCACCACCTGGGCGCCCGCGGGAACCACCAGAAGCTTTTGTTGAAGACAGGCCTGGGCCACTTGGGCGGAACCGGGTCCACCCTCCCGCAGCACCAGGCCTTGAATCAGCCCCCAGCCCCGGGCAGCGACACAGAGCTTGGGGAACCCCGCCACCAACTCCTCCAGGCCATGGCGCAGTTGGGCGCCCCGCTCCTGTACGTGGGTGAGCAGATGACGGCGCTTCAACTCTGCCGCCACGGTGAGGGCTGCCCGACAGGCCAGAGGATTGCCCCCGAAGGTGCTGGCGTGGTCCCCCGGCTGCAACACGTCACAGTGGTGTTTCACCGCCAGAGCCCCGATGGGGAAGCCGCCCCCCAGACCTTTGGCCATTGTCATGGCGTCCGGCTCAATGCCCAGGTGTTGATGGCCCCAGAGTTTCCCGGTGCGACCCATCCCCACCTGGACCTCATCCAGAATGAGCAGAATCCCCCGCTGATCACAGAGTTGGCGCAGGGCGGCAAAGACGCCGGCATCCCCCGGCTGGACCCCCCCTTCCCCCTGGAGCGGCTCCAGCAGCACCGCCGCCACGGCCGGACCCTGGGAATCCAGGTGATCGATGCATTGCTGAATGGCGGAAAAGTCGTTGTAGGCCACATGGTGAAAACCCTCCACCAAGGGGGTGAAACCCTGGTGATACCTGGGTTGGCCCGTGGCGCTCAGGCTGGCCATGGTGCGGCCGTGAAAGCTGGCGCGGGCCGTGATGATCCGGGCCTGTTCAATGCCTCGCTTGCAGCGCCCATACTTGCGGGCCAGCTTGATGGCGGCTTCGTTGGCTTCAGCCCCGGAGTTGCAGAAGAACACCGCATCCATGGGGCTGTTGGCGGTGATCCAGGTGGCCAGTTCCCCCTGCTCCGGGGTGAAATAAAGGTTGGACACATGCTGCAATCGACCCAACTGTTCACCGAGGGCCTGCTGCAATGCCGGGTCACTATGGCCCAGGCTACAGACCGCAATGCCCGCAACACAGTCCAGGTAGCGGTCGCCGTGGCGATCCCACAGCCAACTGCCCCGGCCATGGATGAAGGTCACCGGAAAACGCCTGTAGGTGTTCATCACCGCAGCCCCATGGGCAGGGCCGGCGGGGGGCGAGAGTTGTGAATCAACCGCCATCGTCGGGCTGGCTGGAGACAAGGATCATGGGAGCGGTGGGACTCGAACCCACATGCCCGAAGGCGCTCGATTTTGAGTCGAGTCCGTCTACCAATTCCGGCACGCTCCCTGGGAAGGATTGGGGATTGAACTGTAAGAGAGATCTAGGCTGCCAGTAAAGCAGTTCGGGTGGCGTCAATGCGACTGATCCGGGCGCCGACGGCCTGAAGCCGCTCCTCCAAACGAGTGTAGCCCCGATCAAGGTGCTCCAGCCCCGACACATGGGTGACTCCGTCCGCAACCAGTCCCGCGATCACCATGGCTGCCGCGGCCCGCAGATCAGTCCCTGTCACAGGTACGCCGCTGAGCATGGGGACACCTTTGACAAGGGCAGCATTGCCATTTGTGCGAATCTGGGCCCCCATGCGCTGCAACTCAGCCACATGCTGCAGGCGATTCTCAAAAACCGTTTCAGTAACGAAGGAATCTCCCTGGGCAATGCTCAGCAGAGCCATGAATGGAGCTTGTAAATCCGTCGGGAATCCCGGGAACGGTTGAGTCCGCACTTCACACCCCCGCAACTGCCCTGGCGTTGTGATGGTGAGGCCTTGACCCTGGGGGCTGATGCTGCAGCCCATTGCCTCCAGCTTGGCCAGCACAGCGCTCAAATGGCTGGTCTCCACGGGGGTCACGTGGAGGCGGGAGCGGGTGGCGGCGGCGGCGATCAGAAACGTGCCCGCTTCAACCCGATCAGGAATTACAGCATAGTCCGCGCCGTGGAGCTCCTTGACCCCGGAGATCTTGATTGTGGAGGATCCGGCGCCCTGAATCCTCGCCCCCATGGCCTTCAGCAGGCCCGCCAGATCCACCACTTCCGGTTCCTGGGCCGCATTATGGAGCACGGTTTCCCCCTCGGCCAAAGCGGCAGCCATCATCAGGGTTTCCGTGGCGCCCACACTGGGGTAGTCCAGATGAATAGGGCACCCTTGCAATCGGCCATGGTTGCCCTGCGCCTCTGCTGAAACCACCCCGCTTTCCATGGAGATCCTGGCGCCCATGGCCTGCAAACCCTTACTGTGTTCCCGCACGGGGCGACTGCCGATGCGACAACCGCCCGGCAAGGGCACCTTGGCCACACCGTGGCGGGCCACGAGGGGACCGATCAGAAAGAAACTGGCCCGCAATTTGCGGGTGAGGTCGTAGGACGGATCATGGCGCGTGAGTCCACCGCCTCTGAGCACGGCGGAGGAGCCCTCCAGGTGAAATCCCATCCCCAGGGAGACCAGGATTTGGGCCATGGCGCCAATATCTGTCAGATCCGGCATGTTCCGGAGGCGAACGGGCTCATGGCTCAATACGGAAGCCGCCATCAGCGTCAGGGCGGAGTTTTTGGCGCCATTGACATGCAACTCACCCTCAAGCCGCTGCTGACCAATGATGCATAAATGGGACTTGCCCAGATCAACAGGCGCGTTCAGGGCTGCAAGTGTCATGAAGGGCTCAGGCTGGCATTGCTATTCAGCCAAAAAATGACAGTCAGACTGAATTGTGCCAGGCTTCCGGTTGAGAAACTGGCATAGGTTCATACATTCTGGCGAACGGTTTCCTGCTGATTTCCTTGGGCTGGACGTGCTATGGTTGGATGACAAGGTCAAAGGCGCCTTCCCTGCCCACAAAACCCCTGCCCACAAACCAAAGGATAGGGAATGCAGTAGGCCATGGGGGCTCTGACCCTGCCCACGCCTGCGGATGTGGCGGAATCGGTAGACGCGCTAGTTTCAGGTACTAGTGGCAGCAATGCCATGGGAGTTCAAGTCTCCCCATCCGCACTGTTGATTACGATTGATCCAGGCCTCGGTTCAGGAACCGCGGGCAA
>NZ_JENA01000068.1 GCF_000586015.1 Candidatus Synechococcus spongiarum SH4
TACATGGCATTGTCTTTCTGTTGCATAATCTACCAATTGTGTACTAGAAATTCTCCCTCACAAGGCGTCTCAAGAAGCTCAACCTCAATATGTAAGCCAAGGCCAAAGGGGAAAGCGCCGTTACGGCAACCATGGCAGTTCCGTTCCCACGGCATCGGCCACAGTATCGAGACCATGGGCCGCCAACTGCTTGAGTAGCCCCTCCAGCACCGCCGGCGCCAGTTGGGGGCCGCGATAGATCCAGCCGGTGTAAAGCTGCAACAGGCTGGCGCCAGCCGTCAGCCGCTCCCAGGCGGCTTGGGGCGAGTCGATGCCCCCCACCCCAATCAGGGGGACCCGGCCCTGAAGCTGGCGCCAAAGCTGGCGCACCACGGCCAGGGAACGGGGTCGGATGGGCGCGCCGCTGAGGCCGCCGGCCTCTTCCGCCAACGTGCGGCCCGTGACCAGGCGTCGTGTCTCCAGGCCATGGCGATCCAGGCTGGTGTTGTTGGCAACCACCCCCGCCAGGCTGCCCTGCCGGTGGAGGTCAAGGGCCAACTCCCCCAACTCCCCCAACTGGCCATCGGTCAGATCAGGGGCGATTTTCACCAGCAGAGGGGGATGGGGCGTGGGCAGTGGCGTGGCCTGGAGACGCCTGACCAGGCGGCCCAGGGCCTCCCCGCTTTGCAGATCCCGCAGGCCGGGGGTGTTGGGGGACGACACGTTGATCACCACGTAGTCGGCGAGGGGCGCCAGGCGGCTGTAGCTGACGGCATAGTCCTCTGCCGCCGCCGCCATTGGCGTTGCCCGGGATTTGCCGATGTTGAGCCCTAATGGGGCCGGCCGCCGGCCTGGCGGCGGCAACTGCTGCTCTATCAGCCCTGCGGCTGTCCGCCGCGAGCCATGGTTGTTGAAGCCCATGCGGTTGAGGGCCGCCTGCTCCGCCGCCAGCCGAAAGAGGCGGGGGCGGGGGTTGCCCCGCTGGGGCAGGGCCGTCATGGTGCCCAACTCGGCAAAACCAAAGCCGAAGCAGTGCCAGATGGCCGCCGCCACGCCGTTCTTGTCGAATCCTGCCGCCAGCCCCAGGGGATTGGGGAAGGTGATCCCCAAACACTGTTGCCGGAGCCGTGGATCCTGACGCTGAAGCACGGCCGTGGCGTGGCCAGCAGGCCCCGCCATGGTGGCCGGCGCCGCCCCCGCGCCGCCCATGCCAGCGCCCGCAGACTCAGTTGGCTCATGAGTTCGGGATCCGGCCCGTCGTCCCTGGCCAACATGGGGCCAATGAAACGTTGGTAGGGATCGTCCGCAGCCATGGGGCGCTTCCTCCCGATTCTGGCGTCAGTGATGGGGGTCCGGCGATTTGCGCTGTAGCCGCCAGCCGCCATCGGAGCAGGGGAGCACGCGCCAGTCCCGCCAGATCCAGGGTTGCCGCCGTTGCCTCAGTTCCCCATGGGGCATGTCCACCAGTTGGGCCAGTTCCGCCATGGCGAGTACATGGCCTCCCGCCGCCAAACGGTCTGCCATCTCCAGGCGGGTCAGCAGCCGCTGCAACGGAGGCGGGGCAAGATCCATGGGCGCACCCGCATCCGGCGGACGGGATCCTGAGCGCAGGGCAGGCTGTTTCCCGTCCCTGAAGGCAACGGCGATGGCATCCACCCGGTCGTTATCCGGATCACCGCTGTGGCCCTTGACGTGGGTCAACGCCACCCCCGGCAGGCGCGCTTGGTCCAGTTCCTCCCAGAGATCACGGTTCTTCACGCATTGCCCATCCGCCTTCTTCCAGCCCTTCTGTTTCCAGCCCTTGAGCCACTGGCTGAAGCCCTGAATCAGGTATTTGCTGTCGGTGCGGATGGCGAACCCGGGCTGGCGCGGCTCCTGGGCAATGCGTTTGAGGAGGGCCAGGGCGGCCTGCATCTCCATGCGGTTGTTGGTGGTGTTCTCCGAGAACCCCCCCTCCTCCTCCACGCGACCGTCATCAAAGCGCAAAAGATAGGCCCAGCCCCCAGGACCGGGATTGCCACTGCATGCCCCATCACAAGCAGCCGTGATCAAGTGGGGTCTGGTCATGGCAAGCATGGCGTATGGGAAGGGTGTGCTGGTCCAGAAGGAAAGCCAAAAGGAAATTGAAAGAAATCTGGCAGGGGGGCTGGACAGAATGCCAAACCCGTGTCAAGCTATTTCCCGTGTGAGGAGTGTATTCAGGCTGAAGGTCGAAACGAAGGACAGACCTTCAGCCTGATCCAGTCCCCCAAGCCCCTGCCGTTGGCAGGGGCTTTTCTTTGTGCTTCGGTTCCGGTCCAAAGGGAATCGGAGCTACTTGACCGCCACCGCGCCGCCAACGGCCTCGATCTTCTTCTTGAGGTCTTCGGCGGCTTCCTTGGGGAGACCGTCCTTGACCAGGGTGGGGGCTTTTTCCACCAAAGCCTTGGCTTCCGCCAGCCCCAGCCCCGTGGCTTCCCGCACCGCCTTGAGCACCTTGATCTTGGCGGAGGCTTCAAAGCCCTCCAGATGAACGGCAAATTCGGTTTGCTCCTCGGCGGCCTCGGCCTCGGCGGCGCCGGCGACAGCGCCTGGAGCGGCCATCACCACACCGGCCGATGGGGCGGCAGACACGCCAAAGGCGTCCTCAATCTGCTTGACCAGCTCGGCAGCTTCCAGCAATGACAACGACTTGAGGGATTCGAGAATCTGGTCGGTTTTGGTAGACATGGTTGAACCTCGGTGAAGTGAAAACCCTGTAAAAAAGGGGAAAGGAACGTCTGGAGTTCAGCCTGCCGGTGGAGAGGAGGATTCTTCCCCATCGGCGTGTTGCTGTAGAGCGCGGGCAAGGCCGGCGGGCACTTCCTTGACGGCCACCGCCAACTTTGTGGCAAGGCCGTTGAGGGAGCCGGCAATCCGGGCAATGAGCACCTCCCGGGAGGGAAGGTTGCCAACCGCCTTGAGATCCTCGTCAGACAGGAGGCGACCTTCCAGCAGGCCCCCCTTGATGTCCGACTTCCTGGTCTCCTGTTGGAAGGCCTGAATGGCCTTGACGGCGCCGCCCACGTCGTCCTTCACGAGAACGAAGGCGTTGGCGCCGGTGAGCAGGGGGTCCAGGCCGGTCCAGGCAGAATCCGCGCCAATGGCCTGGCGCATCAAGCTGTTCTTGGCCACCTTGCAGATGCTGGAATGCTCCCGCAACCGGGAGCGGAGATCGCCCATCTCCTTGACGGAGAGGCCCTTGTAATCCAGCACCAGAGCCAGGTCGGCTTCATCCAGAAGCTGGCGAAGCTGGGCAACCACCTGTTGCTTGCTCTCTAGTGTGCGACCCATGGTTTGGTAGCAGCGGGACAACAGCAGGCGCCCGCCCCGAAGCCAGGGTCAACGAAATCTGACGGCGCCTGAGCATCCCCGAGGGGAGCCGGCTCTACAGTTGCGCAGACCTGGGCAGGAGTTACGGCATCCCTTGGAGAGGGGATGCGGCCTGCTGTCTTCGGTTTGCACCGGAGTCGCCACAGGGGCGGCTCAGACACGATTCAGGGCGGGCGCCCTGAATCTGGCGATTGCCAGAAGCCAACCATTGTACAGATCACCCCGTCAATGGGCCTCAGCCCGGGTCCTCCACAACAAGCTCCTGAAGCGCTGACACATCCACCTCCACGGAAGGCCCCATGCTGGAGCCGATGTAGAGACTTTTCCAGTAGCGACCCTTGGCGCCGCTGGGCTTGTTGCGGTCCACGGTTTCCTGCACGGCTTTCAAGTTCGCCAGCAGATGCTCGGACGGGAAACTGGCCTTGCCGAAACGCACATGCACAATGCCCGTCTTGTCGGCGCGCATCTCCAGCTTGCCCGCCTGGAACTCCCTGATGGAGGAGGGCAGATTGCTGGTGACGGTCCCGGTTTTGGGATTGGGCATCAACCCCCGAGGCCCCAGAATCCGCCCCAGGCGCGCCACCTTGGGCATCATGTCGGGCGTTGCCAGCAGCAGATCAAACTCCATGGTCCCGCCGGCAATGGTGTTGATCAGGTCTTCTTCCCCCACCAGGTGGGCGCCGGCATCCTTGGCCACTGCCAACTGTTCGCCCCGGGTGATTACGGCCACCCGCACCTTCTGGCCCGTGCCCTTGGGCAGGACCACCGTGGTGCGCAACTGCTGGTCCGCATATTTGGGGTTGATGCCCAGGCGGGCATGGGCCTCCATGGTTTCATCGAACCGGGCCGTGGCATTCTCCTTCACCAGGGTCAAGGCGGCATGGGGTCCATAGGCCTGCTGCTCCACCTTGGCGGCAGCGGCGACGAAGCGTTTGGATGGTTTGGGCATGGTGTTGAATCGGGGTGCGGACGAACTGCTCCGGGTCAGTTCTCCCCCCAGTGGTGAATGGGCGATTCTAGAGGCAGGGCGCCTGGCATCAATCCTCCACGGCCACACCCATGTTGCGGGCTGTGCCCGCAATGATCCGCATGGCGGACTCCACCGTGTGGCAGTTGAGATCGGTCAGCTTGGTTCTGGCAATCTCCTCAAGCTGGGCCGTGGTGATGCTGCCGGCCTGCCCCTTGGAGGAGTCGCCGGATCCCTTGTCAATGTTGGCCGCTTTGCTGATGAGCACGGACGCCGGGGGCGTCTTGAGCACCAGGGAGAAGCTCCGGTCCTCATAGACCGAAATCTCCACGGGGATGACCATCCCCACCTTGTCCTGGGTTTTGGCGTTGTACTCCTTGCAGAACGCCATGATGTTCACCCCGTGCTGACCCAGGGCCGGACCCACGGGAGGCGCCGGGTTGGCCTTGCCCGCGTTGAGAGCCAGCTTGATCAGGGCCGTCACTTTCTTTGCCATAACGATGGACCGATGAGAGAGAAAAGGAGAGAAGGGAAGCGAAACAACTTAAAGCCGGAACGGCTCACTCCTGCTTGGCCACCTGGGAGAATTCCAGTTCCACAGGGGTATCGCGGCCAAAGATGGACAGCAGGGCCTTGAGCCGGTTGCGTTCTCCGGACACCTCGATCACCTCCCCCTCGAAATCCTTGAAGGGACCGTCCACCACCCGGATCTGATCACCCTCGGTGAGATCCACCTTCACGGTGGGCTTCCTCTCCTGGGTGCGACGGAAGATGCGATTCACCTCCTTCTGGGTCAGTGGCACGGGCTTCACGTGGCCGCGACCTCTGCCGGCGGCGCGCCGCTCCTCGGCGCCAACGAAGTTGATCACGTTGGGGGTGGTGCGCACCGCGGACTGGGTTTCATCATCCAGCACCATGCGCACCAGCACGTAACCGGGAAACACCTTCTCCTCGATGACCTGACGGTTGCCGTCCTTTTTCACCTTGATGGCGGGCGTCTGGGGAATGGCAATTTCCAGGATGCGATTTTCCACCCCCAGGGTGATGGCCCGCTGCTCAAGGGTGGCCTTGACGTTTTTCTCGCAACTGGAGGCCACCTGCACCCCGTACCAACGGGCTGCCTTCTCGAAATCTGCGTGCTGTTTGGGCTGGAGAAACTCCGGCCTGTCAGTGGGGCTGAAGGGTTCAGACGCCATGTATGGATGCGGAGAGGAGATAGAAGTCAACCGAGGAAGACCCGGTTGGAGATCCAGGAGAACAAACGGTTGGAGGCCGCCACCGCCGCTGCCGACATGGCCACCATCAGAATGACGGAGACGGACTCGCTGAACAGTTGCTGACGGCTGGGCCACACCACCCGCCCCAACTCCGCCAGCACCTGGGAGAAGAACGGCCGACGAACAGCAGGCTCATTCACCGCAGAGTCGTCCTCCGGCGAGGGGGCAGCGCTGGACTTTGACTGGGCAGACAAAATTAAGAATCGGGGCGGGGTTCTGCTGCGCCACTTTAGCGGACAGGCCCCTCCGTGCAGAGCAACCGTCTCAGCGCAGGGCAACGAACCCCAGGGTTCCGTCACTGCAGAGTTGCACCCGCACCCCGTGGGCCTCCGTGAAACGCTCCCCCAGCACCTCCATGGCGAGGGGATTTTCCAGACGTCGCCGCAGCACACGGCGCAACGGGCGCGCCCCGAACTCCGGGTCGTACCCATCCTGGGCCAGGTTCTTCACCACCTCCCCATCCACCTCCAGACGGAGATTCTGCTCCGCCAGCCGTTCCCCAAGCTCCTGGAGTTGAAGTTCCACAATGGGAAGGATCTGCTCCGGCCCCAGGGGCTGGAAGCGGATCACCTCGTCAATCCGATTGAGGAACTCCGGGCGGAACTTGGCCTTGAGGGCCTGATCAATGGCTGTCTCCAGCGCCTGCTCCCCTTCCGGGTCACCGCTGGCGGCGAGAATCTGGCGGCTGGCAATGTTGCTGGTCATCACCAGGACCGTATGGCGAAAATCAATGACGCGGCCCTGGGAGTCCGTCAGGCGGCCGTCGTCCAGCACCTGGAGCAACAGGTTGAACACGTCGGGATGGGCCTTTTCCACCTCGTCCAGGAGCACAACCGCATAGGGACGCAGGCGAATGGCTTCCGTAAGCTGCCCCCCTTCTTCATAGCCCACATACCCGGGTGGCGCCCCCAGCAGGCGCGCCACCGCATTGCGCTCCATGTACTCCGACATGTCCAGCCGCACCAGGGCATCCTCCTGGTCAAACAGGGCCGCCGCCAAAGCCCGGGCCAACTCCGTCTTGCCCACACCGGTGGGACCCAGGAAGAGGAAGGATCCCACGGGGCGCCGCACGTCCTTCATGCCGGCGCGGGCGCGGCGGATGGCGGACGCCACCGCCTCCACCGCCGTCCCCTGCCCCAGAACCCGACGGGCCAACTGCTGGTCCAGGTTCAGCAGCTTCTGCCGCTCCCCCGCCATGAGCCGTTGCAGGGGGATGCCGGTGCGATGGCCCACAACTTCGGCAATGTCCTGATCCTCCACCTGCTCCCGCAGGAGGGTTTCCCCCCGTTGCCGAGCCTCCCGCCGCCGGGCCTCCAAGGCCTGGCATTGGTGCTCCAGGCGCCGCAACTCCCCGTACTCCAGGCGCGCTGCGGTCTCCAAGTCCCCCTCCTGCTCGGCTTTTGCCATCTGCTGCCGTAGATCTTCCTCCTGCTGCCGCCATTGGCCCAGTTGGCTCAATTGTTCCCGATCCTTCCGCCACCGCTGGCGCAAATTCCCATAGGTGGCTGCCGCTTCCGCCCGTTGCCGCTCCAACTGCTGCCGCTCTGCTGCGGGCGCCTGCTCCGCCGCCACCAGGGCCAGTTCCAGGCGGTGCAGTTCCCGCTCCGCCTCTTCCACCAAGGCCGGCTTGGAGGTGGCGTCCAGCCTAAGCTGGGCGGCCGCCTCGTCCATCAGGTCAATGGCCTTGTCCGGCAGGCAGCGATCATTGATGTAACGGTCCCCCAGGCGGATGGCCGCCTCCAGGGCCGGATCGGCAATGGTGACGCCGTGGTGGCGTTCATAGCGCTCCCGCAGTCCTTCCAGAATGGCCAGGCAGTCCCGGGGTGAGGGCTCCCGAACCAGCACCTGCTGAAACTGTCGCTCCAGGGCCGGATCCTTCTCCACGCTGCGCCGGTACTCTTCCACGGTGGTGGCCGCAATGCAGCGCAGTTCTCCCCGGGCCAGGGCGGGTTCAACAGGCTGCCCACGTCACTGCTGGAGCGGCTGCTGTTCACCAGGGTGTGGAGTTCATCGATAAACAACACCACCTGACCATCGGCAACGGCCGCCTCCTCCAGCACGGCCCGCAGGCGCTCCTCGAACTGGCCACGGTATTTGGCGCCGGCGATGAGACTGCCGGGCTCCAGGGCCAGGAGGCGCCGTCCCATGAGGGAATCCGCCACCTTGCCCGCCACGATGCGCTGGGCCAGTCCCTGAATCAGGGCCGTCTTGCCCAC
>NZ_JENA01000069.1 GCF_000586015.1 Candidatus Synechococcus spongiarum SH4
GCCCCTGGGGGTCGAACTCCATGAGGCGGACGGTGCTGCGGGGGCCTGCCCTGACCCCGAAATTCACCAGCCGCGGCCCGCCGTGGTGGCCAGGATCCAGGCGGGGATGGGCGCTGAAGGGTTCCTGCGGCGCCAGCACACCCCCCATGGTGCTGAGGCCCCGGGTGGCCAGGGTGACGGGATCCAGAGCCGTGGGCAAGGCCGCCTCCCACAGGGCCAGCAGGCGCCCACCCCAGTCAACGACGCTGGTGTTGGCAATGTTTTTGAGCCGCAGATCCAGGGCGTTGGCCAGAATGCCCCCCGGCTTCCGGGTACCGAATACCCCCCGGTAACGCCACCGCCCGGCGGCCTCCTCCTCCAGCCAGCCCGCTGTGCGCACAAAGCGGTTGCGGAAATAGGCGCGCCCCTGGTGGAAGCCCACCGCCAGAATCATGCCGTCTCCGTCAAACGGATGCTGCACCCACTGCCCACCCCGCTCCAGACGACCGGGGCCGTTGCGGTAGAGGGTCCCCTGAAGCTCCGGGGGGATGGCCCCCTCAACGGTCTCCACCCAGCCCTCCGTTTCTGTGGCGACGTTGCCATAGGCGCTGTTCCAGTCCGTCTGGCTGTAGTTGTCCGCCGGGTTGGCCAACGCGCTGACCGGTGCGCTGGCGGCGGCCTGCTGGTGGGCGGCGGTGGCGGTCATGGGGGATGGGGATGGGACGGTGGCCCCAGCCTGGCAAAAATCATTCCCCCTCCGGGACGTCAAGGGCCTCGGGGGGATGGGGCAACAGGGTTATGGCTGGCGCCCCACTGAGACGCCCCCACGGGTCAAAGCTTCAGCAGGGACACCGCCATGGGGAGACCGTCGCTTCAAGCGCAGGAGAACGTGGTCCGGTCGCATGACCACGGCCATCTTTTCCTCCACCTCTCTGCCAGGGTTGACCGGCTCCAGGTCGAAGTTCCGGCAGAGCATGGCGAGAACCGCCCGGATTTCCAGCATGGCCAGATTACGGCCTGGGCAGATACGCGGTCCGGCGCCAAAGGGGGCAAACGCCTGTGTGTTGTGAGGTTGTTTTTCGTTGCCAACGGGCCGGGGAAGCCAGCGTTCGGGATCAAAATAGTCACCGCCGGCAAAGTTTTCCTTCCTGGTGGCCCCATGCCGTAGCAGCACAAACAGCTTCGTCCCTCGGGGAACCAGGCAGCCCAGGATTTCGGTATCCTCCAGCGTCTCCAGCGCCATATGGGGGGCTACCGGCTTCAGCCGCATGACCTCGTTGCAGAAGGCGTCAAGGAAGGGAAGATGATTGGCTTGTTGCAATTCATCGAGGGTCTGCGCCGGTGCAATCAGTTCATCCACCTCGCGGCGAACCCGGACGAACGCCTCGGGAAACTTGGTGAAATAGTGAATAATCCAACTGATGGTATAGGAGGTTGTGTCTTCTCCGGCGAGGAGCAACTGGCTTGTATGGGCCAATAGCTCCGCGCTGCTGAGGGTAGAGCCTTCACGTTCCGCGATCACCAGCATGGCCTCCAGGAAATTGGTGGGCTCGTGGTGAGGGTGGGCCGCCATGTGCTCCCGTGTGGCGCGGACAATGGCCTCCACTTCCCGCTCAAGCACCTTCACGGCATGGTCAAGGACCCGGTCCGGCGGCAGGCGCACCAGGCGCCAATAGGGGAAAAGCGTGAAGAACCGCCGCTGCAACCCCGGGCCGATTTTCTCAAGGTGTTGCTGGATCACGGGACCCGGCGTCTCCAGCGTGTTGGGGTCAACGCCAAACGCCAACTGCATGGTGACATCAACCGTGAAGCGCGTCAGGTCACGGCAGACGTCCACGGGTTGATTCCCGTCTGCCGCCGCCGTCCATCGTCGCTGCAAACGGGCTGTTGTGGCTTTGAGTTTCGGGAAGAAGTTGGCGAGCCGTGTGCGGCTCAGGGCAGCCACCACGGTGCGTCTCTGCTGACGCCAGTCTTCCCCCTCCGCCGTGAACAGCCCGTTGATCCTGATCTCGGTAAACCGGTCCTCAATGACCCGGTTACGCCGGAAGGATTGTGGTCGCTGCTCCAGGATGCGCTGGATCGTCCCATGGTCCGACACCACCACCAAGCGGGACCGCCCCAGACGAATCTGGAACAAGGGGCCGTAGCGCTCCGCCCAACGTTCAAGGGTCAGGTGGGACCGCTCGCTGTTAAGCTGGAGGAGGTGCCCGATCAGCGGCGGACCATAGGGTCCCGGCAGATCACGGGGTTGGGTGAGGGGTTGCGGTTGCGCCACTTGGGTGAATCCTTTTGCCAAATCTATTGATTGGGTCAGGGGGAAACACCGGAAAGCATCAAGACACGTCCCTTCGCGTCAGCCACCGGCCTGGGGCAGCCCGGACACCAACCCCCTCCCGCTTCTCCCTTACAATCAGCCCGTTGCGCCGGAAGCAGCCCACAGGGAAGGTTGTCCGATTTTCGTGGCAGCCTGTGCAGCCGGCTTGAACTCTTCAACTCCGAGCCTTGTGGACCGCCATGGGCCGGCTGAAGACATGAAAAAACCATCAGCTTCCCCACCGATCCCACGGCGGGCGCCACGGCCGCGCCCTTGGGTCACGGCCGGAGATTCTCCAACACCCGATCCGGCGTATTGCTCAAGGCCCTGTTGTCCGCCTTCAACTCTGCTCTGGGGTCTTTCAGGTCTGCCACTAGCCTTGTTTCGGTGGCTCTGATGTCGTCTTTCAAGGATTGGAACGCTGCCACGCCAACACCGAACAAGGCGATCACCAAGGAGGAAATGATCGGTCCCGCAACCGCAGGCTCACCCCATCGCCGCAAACCGGGGGAGTGATCCCCTCTGGGGGGAGGAGTTCCCAAAGGATGAGCACCCAATGGGAGCTTGGGGCATTCTGGGGGTTTCGCGCCGCTGCCGTTGGCCATGGCCTCTCTTCCCGTTGCCTTGCTCACCGTGTCGGATCGCCGCTCCATGGCGGAAGACGCCTCCGGTGCGCTCCTGGCGCAGCGCATTGGCCAGGCGGGCCATCAACTGGTGGACCGGCAGTTGACGCCGGATGATCGCTACCGGATCCGGGCCGTGGTCAGCGGCTGGATCGCGGATCCGGGGGTTGCGGTGGTGATCAGCAGCGGCGGCACCGGTCTGACGGGACGGGACGGCACACCGGAGGCCGTGGCCCCCCTCCTCGACAAGACCATCACCGGTTTTGGCGAGTTGTTCCGGGTGGTGTCGTTCGGGTCCATTGGCACCAGCAGCTTGCAAAGCCGTTGCCTGGCGGGTGTGGCCAACGGCACCATCCTGTTTGTGTTGCCGGGATCCGTGGACGCGGTGACCACCGCCTGGGATCAACTGATCCGCGCCCAACTGGATGAGGCCACCCGCCCCTGCAACCTGGTGCAATTGTTGCCGCGGCTGCGGGAGGCGGGGGATCAGCCGCCGATGTAGGCCATTTCCGCTGGGCTGGGCCGGAGCGCAGGGCCGGTCTCTTGAGCTTGCCCGGCCCGCTCTTCGCTGTAGCGATCCTGACGCCGTTGCCAGAGGGAGCGCAGTTGATGCATCAGGACGGCATCGGGCTGCCGGGGGTCCAGGGCGGGCTTCAGGTCCGTGCCCTGGCTGGCAAAGAGGCAGGTATAGGCCATCCCGTCGGCGGTCACCCGCAGCCGGTTGCAATCACCACAGAACGGTTCGCTGATGGAGGCAATGGTGGACACGAACCCTCCCCCGCCCGATAACGCCAACGCCGGGCGGTGGAGCCATGCTGGCGACCCACAGGCTCCAGTGGCCAGTGACGGCCAATCTCGGTGGTCATGGCGGCGGCAGTGATCACCTGTTCAGGTCGCCAACCGTTGCGGTTACCCACGTCCATGTATTCAATCAGCCGCAACTCCACCCCCAGGCTCCGACAGAGGCGCGCCATGGGGATCACCTGGTCCCCGTTGTGGGCCATCACCACCATGTTGATCTTGACGGGGAGACCGACAGCCTGGGCATGGCCGATGGCCGCCAGCACGTGGGCAAAACTGTGGCCACCCCCCATGCGGAGCACCGCCTGGGGATCCGCCCCGTCCAGGCTGATGGTGATGCGGTCCAGGCCCGCCTGCCGCAAAGCCTGCGCCAGGGAACGATCCAGCAGCACCCCGTTGCTGGTGACGGCCACCTCCTCCACCAGGTCCAGGGCCTTCACCGCTTGAACCAGGGGCGCCAGGCCCGGCGCCAACAGGGGTTCTCCACCGGTGAGCCGCAGGCGGCGGCAACCCAGCCGGGCCGCCGCGCCAACGAGCTTGAGGCGCTGTTGATGAGTGAGCAGGGTGGGGGGGTCCTGATTTTCCGGGCGGCAGTAGCGGCAGGCCAGGTTGCAGCGGGCCGTGAGGGAGAGTCGCAGAACCCCCAGGCCCCGCCCCCGTTGATCAAGGGGGCCTGGGGTCATGGGTGGCGGCAGGCAGCGAGGTCCTGGGGACAATTCAGGTTCACCAGGGCCGGGGAGGGAACCTGTAGCCACTCCACGTTGAGACCGGGGAGCCATTGGCGAAAACTGCGCACTCCGGCAGCCACAGCCTGGTGAAGGGTGGCCGCCAGATCGGCGCCGTAGCTGGCCAGCAGGGGCTGCTGGCGGCTGCCGTCGGTTGCCAGGCGCGCCTGCCGGGGCGGCAGTGGGGCAGCCAGGGTGTCGAGCAGGGGTGGGGTGAGGTTGGGCAGGTCGCAGGCAAGCAGCAGCATGGGGCGGTGGGGGTAGGAGGTCATCAGCTTGGCCAGCGCCAGCAGGGGACCTTCCCAGGGGGGTGGTTCCTCCAGGACGGTCACCTGCCGAAGCGCCGTGGCCGTGGCCAAGTGCTGGCGGTGACCCTGGTGGGGACGACTCAGACAGACGGTCTCCAACCCGGTGGCCAGGGTCAGGGCGCAGGTGTGCTGCAACAGACTGCCCCCATGGGGGTGGGGCAGCAGGGCCTTGTCGCGCCCCATGCGCCGGCTGCGCCCGCCGCAGAGAACGGCCGCCAGGGGCCGCTCGGCGCAAGGCTCAACGCAAGACAGGGAAGGCATCCGGAGTGGGCGCCGTGCATCCATGGCCAGGAGAATCGTTCATATCTTTTCCATCCTGGTCATTTCCCATATCTGCGCAACTGTCTGTATCTGTTGCTACATTGTCTGTGTGGAAAGCAGCAATCATGGCCGGGCTGTGGCCAGGGCCATCATCACGGGAACCAGGGCGCCAGGTCAGGATCATGTAACAACAGCCACATTCTTCTGTGGCGCGGGTTGTTTGTATGATGCCAATCGGTTAGCCCTGTGCACCGAGCTAGGCCCCTGGTCGCTTTTTTCCTGAAGCCAGGGTTTGATTAACCTCCAAACTGCTATGCTTGGTGAACTCTGGTCTTTCCAGGGGAGGTACAGGACACTGCACCTTACCTGGTTTGCATTCTTTCTCACCTTTGTGGTGTGGTTTAACCTGGCCCCTCTGGCCACCACCGTGAGAGAAGATATGGGCCTGGAACTGGGGCAGATTCGCACCATTGCCATCTGCAATGTTGCCCTCACCGTGCCAGCACGGGTCATCATTGGTATGTTGCTGGATAAGTTTGGCCCGCGCATCACCTATTCCGCCATTCTGGTGTTTGCGGCAATTCCCTGCCTGATGTTTGCCACGGCCCAGAGCTTTGGCGCACTGGTGGTGGCCCGGTTGCTGCTCTCCATTGTGGGCGCCGGTTTCGTGATCGGGATTCGCATGGTGGCCGAGTGGTTTCCCCCCAAGGAGATCGGCCTGGCGGAAGGCATCTACGGGGGCTGGGGAAACTTTGGCTCCGCGTTCTCCGCCCTCACCCTGGTGATTGTTGCCGGTTGGCTCAGCTTTGCCGGTGGCGCCCAGATTGGTGACGCAGTGGTGCTCAACTGGCGCGGCGCCATTGCCTTGACCGGCATCATCGCCGCGGTCTACGGGGTGTTCTACTTCTTCAGCGTGCAAGACACGCCCCCTGGGAAAGTTTATCAACGACCCCACAAAACTGCCGGGCTGGAGGTGACCTCCATGCGGGACTTCTGGGGCCTCATGGGTATGAACGTTCCTTTTGCCGGCATCCTGGCGGTGCTGGCCTGGCGTCTCAAAGGTGTGGGTTTCCTCGACGAGGCCACCTATCCCATGGCCCTGCTGGCGATTCTGATCTGGTACGGAATGCAATCCTGGGGGGTTCTTCGCACCAATTGGCAACTGGTTACGGGCCGGAAGGTCTACCCCAAGGAGGACCGCTACGAATTCAAGCAGGTGGCCATCCTGGAGCTCACCTATATCGTCAACTTTGGTTCCGAGTTGGCGGTGGTGTCGATGCTGCCCAGCTTCTTTGAGACCACGTTTGATCTGCCCAAGGCCATGGCCGGCACCCTGGCCGCCTCCTATGCCTTCATGAACCTGGCGGCCCGGCCGGGGGGAGGCCTCCTCTCCGACCGCATGGGATCCCGGAAAAACACCATGGCCTTTCTCACCATCGGCCTGGGGGTGGGCTATCTGCTCATGAGCCTCATTGAACCGGGCACTTTCACCGGCACGGCCGGCATTGTCCTGGCCCTGGCGCTCACCATGTTCTGCTCCTTCTTTGTTCAGGCCGGAGAGGGATCCACCTTTGCCCTGGTTCCCTTGGTAAAACGACGTGTCACGGGCCAGGTGGCCGGGCTGGTGGGGGCCTACGGCAACGTGGGCGCGGTCGCCTATCTCACCATCTTTTCCCTCCTTCCCGCCTGGATGGGGGGTGGAGCAGACCCTTCCCCCGCCGTGGTGGCCGCCTCCAACAGCACCTTTTTCCAGGTGCTGGGGATTGCCGGGCTGATTGTTGGCTTCCTCTGCATGTTCTTCCTGCGGGAACCCAAGGGCTCCTTCGCTGATCTCCACGAAGGAGAACTTGCCGCCTCCGCCTCGTAAGAAGAAACCGTGCCACAGGTTGGCGTCATGGAAACCCCTCCGCGCTCCCAATGCCCCTACTGCGGCGTGGGCTGTGGCCTGGAGTTGCTGCCCCCGGCCGCCAAGGGGCGGGCCACCATTCGCGGTCAGGACGGCGCCCCGGTGTGGGGAACACGGGGTGATCGTCACCATCCCTCCAGTCTGGGGCAGGTGTGCATCAAGGGGGCCACGGTGGGGCAAACCCTGAGCAGTGGTCGCCTCACCCGCCCCCTCTATCGGCCCCGGCTGGATCTGCCGTTGCAGCCCGTCAGTTGGGATAAGGCCTTTGCCGTCCTCCTGGAGCGCATTCACCGCACCATGGCGGAGAAGGGTCCCCAGGCCCTGGCCATGTACGGCTCCGGACAGTTTCACTGCGAGGATTACTACATGGCCCAGAAGCTCCTGAAAGGGGCTCTGGGCGCCAACAACTTCGACGCCAACAGCCGCCTCTGCATGAGTTCGGCTGTGGCCGGCTATACCCGCAGCCTGGGCTCCGACGGCCCCCCCTGCTGCTACGAAGACCTGGACCAGTGCGACCTGGCCCTGCTCATTGGCGCCAACATGGCGGACTGCCACCCGGTCCTGTTCCAGCGGTTGGCCAAACGGCGCCGCAAACGGCGCCGCAAGAAGGATCTTCAGATCGTGGTGGTGGATCCCCGTCAAACAGCCACCAGCAGTGGGGCGGATCTGCATCTCGCCATTCGACCCGGCACGGATCTGGCGCTGCTCCACGGCATCGGCCACCTGCTGCTGCGCCAGACTTCCCTGGACTTCGACTTCATTGAAGGGTGTACGAACGGGTTCTTCTCCTATGCCAAGCTGGTGCAGGA
>NZ_JENA01000070.1 GCF_000586015.1 Candidatus Synechococcus spongiarum SH4
GGCGCCGGGGACGCGACGGCCTTGTGTTGTTGGACACCCACCCCTCCGGGGAACCAGGCGCCCGTCATCACCAGGTTGGCGTCAGCCGTTGGTCGTTTCTGGGTACGGCCCCCGTCCGCCAGGTCTGTTGTGAAAGCTGGCCTTCGCCGGACCATGGCTGCTCTGCTCCCCATGGAGGTGACCCCTTCACCCTGCTGCGGCAGGCTGTGCCGGAGCGCGGGAGTTGGCGGCGCCCTGCCGCTGAACCCCCCTTCATGGGTGGGTGGATGGGTTGGCTCAGCTATGAAGCGGGCGCATGGCTGGAGCGCCACCCGCCATGGCGGCGGCCGGATCAACCCCTCCTCTGGGCCGGCCTTCACGACCCCCTGCTCTGCTTTGATCTGCTGGAGCGGCGGGTGCTTGCCGTCAGCCATGGGTTCACCGGTGTGGGATGGGAGCGCAGCGCCGCCCTCGCCGCCCAGCGTCAGGACACGCTCGTGGAACTCTGGACCGGGCCGCCGCCCCCCGGCCCGGAAAAGCCGGAGCCACTTCAGGGCGCCTGGGGGTGGCACACCAGTGCCTCGGAATTTGCCCGGCAGGTGGCGCAGCTTAAAGAACGGATTGGAGCAGGGGACGTCTTCCAGGCCAATCTGAGCTGTTGCTGTGAGGCGCTGCTGCCCAAGCCGCCTGATCCCCTGCAACTCTACGGCCGTCTGCGCCAGCGGAGCCCGGCGCCCTTTGCCGGCCTGGTGGTTCGTGGTGAACATGCCCTGCTCTCGGCATCCCCCGAGCGTTTTCTCCGGGTGTGGGGCGATGGCTGGGTGGAAACCCGACCCATTAAGGGGACCCGCGCCCGCCATCAGGATCCGGCCCAAGATGCAGCTCTGGCGGTGGAGTTGATCACCAGCAGTAAGGATCGCGCTGAAAACATCATGATTGTGGACCTGCTCCGCAATGACCTGGGCCGTGTTTGCCGTCCTGGCGCCATTACCGTGCCCACCCTGGTGGGGCTGGAGAGCTATCGGCAGGTTCACCATCTCACTTCCGTCGTCACCGGCCAGTTGCGGGCCGACCGTGACGCCCTGGACCTGCTGCGCAATGCCTGGCCCGGCGGGTCCATCACAGGGGCGCCCAAGGTGCGGGCATGCCAACGGCTGGCGGAACTGGAACCCCTGCCCCGGGGACCCTATTGCGGCTCCCTGTTCCGGTTGGGCCTGGATGGCAGCCTGGATAGCAACATCATCATCCGCAGCGTGATCCAGAAGGGCTGTCGCTTGCGGGCCCATGCCGGCTGTGGTATTGTTTACGACTCGGACCCAGCCGAAGAGACCCGGGAAATGGGCCTCAAAATGGCGCCCCTGCTCCAGTTGCTGCAGCAGCCCATGCCATGAGTGGATCCCCTGCAGAAAGCCTGGCCTGGTTCGGGGGAAGATGGGACCAACCGCAGCGCTTGGCCGTGCCCTTGGATGACCGGGGTCTGAACTTGGCGGATGGAGTCTTTGAAACCCTGCTGTGGCGCCCTGACGGCCCTGTACTGTGGCCACAGCATTGGCAACGGCTGCAGCGGGGCTGCGCCTTGCTGGGCCTGGAGCCTGAACCCTCCGCCGCCCGGATTCAGGCCCTGGCGGCGGAGGGCTTCCGGCGCCTGGGCTCCGCCAGGGGCCAGGTGGCCCTGCGGATCACCGTCAGCCGTGGCTCAGGGGAGCGGGGCCTGGCGATTCCCCAACCCCAACAGCCGCGCCTCTGGCTCCAACTCCATGCCGTCACCCCCTGCTTTGCGCCGGTGGACGTGATCACCAGCCGTCTGGCGCGTCGGCACGGGGACTCCGCCAGCAGCAGGTGTAAAACCCTGAACTACACCGACGCTGTCATTGCCCGGCGCGAAGCCCGCATGGCTGCTGCCGACGACGCCCTACTCCTCAGCAGCACCGGCCACTACGCCTGCGCCACAGCCGCCAACCTCTGGATCCGGCGGGGGATGGACTGGCTGACGCCGGGCCTGGATCAGGGCTGTTTGCCCGGCATCATGCGGGGACAACTCCTGCAACGCCCCGGAAGCCATGAGAGACCCGTGAGCCGCCAAGCCCTGCTGGCCGGGGGCGGCATTCTCCTCAACAGCGTCAGTTGCCGCCCCATCCGCTCCCTGGACGGTCAAGCCACCCGTCGCCAACTGGATCCCCAGGATGCGGGGCAACTGTTTGCCCGGTTATGCGGTGACGACCAATGTATTGCCCCGGAAATCTATTGAGCCGGAGGTCCGGGTAAGGGGACTGAGGGGAACTGCTGGTGGAACCGCGACTTTCCCTGGTCCCCTTACCCGGAATCGGGGTTTACTTTGTTTCCGTAAAGTCCGCGTCAATGACATCATCTCCACCGCCGCTGGCGCCGCCTGTGGCAGATCCAGCCCCTGCAGCAGCGGTCGGGTCCTGACCCGGGGCAGCGCCACCCGGGGTCTGGCCGGCAGCTTGCTGGTAGACCGAGGCCCCTGCAGCATAGAGGGCCTGCTGCACCTGATCCTTCAGGGAGCGGATGCGGTTCAGGTCTTCGCTCTCCAGGGCTTCTTTGAGCTCCTTGTTGAGAGACTCCACCTTTTCCTTCTCTGCCGCGGGCAGCTTGTCTCCAAGATCGGCCAGTTGCTTTTCTGCCTGGTAGACCAGGCTATCGGCCTCGTTGCGCAGGTCGATGCGCTCCCGCTTCTGCTTATCGGCATCGGCATTGGCTTCGGCATCCTTCACCATGCGATCCACCTCCTTGTCGTTCAAGGTGGAGGATCCGGTAATGGAAATGGACTGCTCCTTGCCGCTGCCCTCATCCCGGGCGGTGACGTTCAAAATGCCGTTGGCGTCAATGTCGAAGGTCACCTTGATCTGGGGCACGCCACGGGGGGACGGGGGGATACCTTCCAACTTGAAGGTGCCCAGGCTCTTGTTGTCTTTGGCCATCTCCCGCTCACCCTGGAGCACGTGGATTTCCACATTGGTCTGGCCATCCACCGCCGTGGAGTACACCTGCTCCTTCTTGGTGGGAATGGTGGTGTTGCGGTCAATCATCCTGGTCATCACCCCGCCCAGGGTTTCCACCCCGAGGGACAGGGGGGTCACGTCCAGCAGCAGGATGTCTTTCACGTCACCGGACAGCACGCCCCCTTGGATGGCGGCGCCGACGGCCACCACCTCGTCAGGGTTCACCGACTGGTTGGGATCCTTGCCGGTCACCTTCTTCACCAGATCCTTCACAGCGGGGATGCGGGTGGAGCCGCCCACCATTACCACCTCGTCCAGCTCGCCTGCGGAAAGCTTGCCATCGGCAAGGGCCCTCTCCACCGGCGTGCGGCAGCGGTCAATCAGATGACTGGAGAGTTCCTCAAAGCGGGCCCGGGTGATGGTCACGTTCAAGTGCTTGGGACCATCCTGGGTGGCGGTGATAAACGGCAGGTTGATCTCGCTCTGGGTGGCGCTGGAGAGTTCGATTTTCGTTTTCTCGGCCGCCTCGGTGAGCCGTTGCAGGGCCTGCTTGTCCTGACGCAGGTCGATTCCCTCTTCCGACTTGAACGTATTGGCCAGGTGGTCCACGATCACCTTGTCAAAGTCGTCCCCGCCCAAATGGGTGTCTCCGCTGGTTGCCAGCACCTCGAACACCCCGTCCCCCACTTCCAGAACAGAGACATCGAAGGTGCCGCCGCCCAGGTCGAACACCAGGATGCGCTCGTTGCTCTTCTTGTCCAGGCCGTAGGACAGGGCCGCGGCGGTGGGTTCGTTGATGATGCGCAACACCTCCAGGCCGGCGATTTTGCCCGCGTCCTTGGTGGCTTGGCGCTGGGAATCGTTGAAGTAGGCGGGCACCGTCACCACCGCCTGGGTCACTTTGTCCCCCAGGTAGCTGCTGGCGTCATCCGCCAGTTTGCGCAACACCTGGGCAGACACCTCTTCCGGCGCAAACTCCTTGGCCAGGATCGGGCAATCAATTTTCAGACGGCTGCCGGCATTCTTCACCCCATAGGCCACTTCCTTGAGTTCCTCGCCCACCTCCTCGGTGCGACGGCCAATGAAGCGCTTGGCGGAATAGAAGGTGTTGTCAGGATTCATCACCGCCTGCCGCTTGGCAATCTGCCCAACAAGCTGGTCCTTGTTCTTGGTGTAGGCCACCACGGACGGGGTGGTGCGGAACCCCTCGGCATTGGCGATCACCGTGGGTTTGTCGCCCTCCATTACAGCGACACAGCTATTGGTGGTGCCGAGATCAATGCCAACGACCTTGCCCATGATGACGATACCTGAAAACGTGACTGCTGAAAGCGTGATACATCCTCCCCGGCCATGCCCACCGGAAATAGGCGTGGTTCCCGAACCCTGCCTACCCTCCACCCAGCGTTTTCCAAGCCACATGACCGGTATCAGGGGGTCCACAAAGCTTCTGGCGGTGTTGGGTGATCCGGTGGGCCACTCCCTCTCGCCCGTCCTGCAGAACGCCGCCATCCGCAAGCTGGGGCTGGATTGGCGCTACATGGCGCTGCCGGTGGCCGCCGCCGCCTTGCCTGTGGCCCTGGAGGGTCTGCATGCCCTCGGAGCCGTCGGACTCAACGTGACCATTCCCCACAAGCAGGCGGTGATGCCCCTGCTTCAGGCGGTGACGCCCCTGGCCCAGCGCCTTGGCGCCGTCAACACCCTGCTGCGGCAGCCCCATGGCTGGACCGGGGACAACACCGACATGGTGGGGTTCATGGCGCCGCTGCAGCGGCAAGGGGTGGATCTGCGCAACACAACCGCTCTGGTGCTGGGCGGTGGTGGCAGCGCCCGGGCGGTGGTGGCTGGCTGCAGCGCCCTGGGCTGTGGAAGGATTCTGGTGGCCGGACGTCATTCTCAGCGGCTGGAGCGGTTTCTGGCGGATGCCCGGCGCCTGGCGGATCATCCAGAGGGGGTCCCCTGGTCCGGGCTGGATGCCGTTCTGGCCTCGGTGGAACTGGTGGTCAACACCACGCCCGTGGGTATGAGCCCCGCCGCCAATGCCTGCCCCTTGACTCCCCCCCAGTTGGATCGCCTCAGGCCCCACACCTGGGTCTATGACATCATCTACACCCCCCGGCCCACCACCCTGCTGCGCCAGGCCCGCGCCCGGGGATGCGCCACGGTTGACGGGCTGGCCATGCTGGTGGGGCAGGGGGCAGCCGCCTTGCGCCGGTGGAGTGGTCGCCCTGAGGTGGACGAGGACGCCATGCTCACGGCCGCCAGCGCCGCGCTGACGGCGCCACCGCAATTCCCCACCGAACCCCGTGACGCCCCGGCTTAACCTGTGGCCCTACCGTGAACCCCTCCCATGAACTCCATTCCCCTCTGGCAACGTGGGCTGGGGCTGGCCATGTACCTCCTGCCCTGGAGTGACGCCCTGGCTTTCGGTCGTCCCTTCTTCGGCCTGGGACTGGCGCCCCCGCCGGTGCGGACAGCCCTGATTCTCCCGGCGCTGCCCCTGGGCTGGATCAATGGTCTGGCGCCCTTTGGCCTGGGAACCCTGCTGCTGTTCCTGGTGTTGTTTTTTGCGGTGGTGCGCAATCCACAGGCGCCCTATTTCCTCCGCTTCAACGCCCTGCAAGCCATTCTGGTGGATATTGTTCTGGTGGTGGCCGGCCTTGGACTGGCCGTTTTTGGCTGCCGCCCCGGCAGTATGGGCGCCTTCGCCTGCGACACCTTCAGCAACACCCTGTTTCTTGGCAGCCTGTTGCTGGTGATCTTCGCCTTTGTGCAGTGTATCCGCGGACGAGAGCCCGAGCTGCCCGGCCTCTCGGATGCGGTACGGCTCCAACTCTTCTAAAGTCCGCCCGGCAGTGTCGGCAGCGTAGATTGCCCCTTCCCGCCCCGCTTCCCATCACCACCTCCATGACCAGCACCCCTGAAGCCCCAACCGCAACTCAACAGGATCCCGGCTACTACGAGACCATGTACATCCTTCGGCCCGACATTGCCGAGGATGCCGTGGACGGCCACGTGAACAAGTACCGGGACTGCATCCTGGGCGCCGAAGGTCAGGTGATTGACACCCAGATGCGGGGCAAGCGGCGCTTCGCCTATCCCATCGGCAAGCACACCGAGGGGATTTACGTGCAACTGCACCACTCCGGCAATGGCCAACAGGTGGCGGTGCTGGAGCAGGCCATGGGTCTGAGCGACGACGTGATCCGCTATCTCACCATCAAACTGAACTTTGCTCCCGTATCCCGTGACTCCCGCGGGGAGCAGGACAAGGGGGCCGCCGCTGCCGATGGTCAGCCCCCGACCCATCAGGATCCTGGGTGACGGCTGGCCCAAAGGCGGGTAGCCAGACCCCAGACGTAGATGAAGCCCGCCGCGGCCCGATGGTCGAACTGGTCCTCTCTGCCATAGGTAGCCAGATCCATGGCATAGAGACCGTTGCCGGCCTCGCGGCCAATCACGGCGCAACCGCCCTTGTACAGCCTGAGGCGAACCCGGCCGTTGACCTCCTTCTGGGTGGTATCCAGGAAACCATCCAGGGCCTGTTTGAGGGGACCGAACCAGAGCCCCTGATAGACAAGTTCGGCCCAGCGCTGCTCCAACTGGCGCTTGGTGGCCGTCACGTCCGCTGCCAGACAGATGGATTCCAACTCCTGATGGGCGCGGATGAGCAGCAGCATGCCCGGGGTTTCATAGATCTCCCGCGACTTGATCCCCACCACCCGATCCTCGATCATGTCAATCCGCCCATAGCCGTGGGCCGCTGCAATGACGTTGGCCTGGCGAATCAGGGTCACCGGGTCCAGGGACTGGCCGTTGAGGCTGACGGGATTGCCGTGGGCAAAGCCGATCTCCACCACCGCAGCCTCATCGGGGGCAGCCTCCGGCCGGCAGGTGAGGTGGTAGACATCCGCAGGGGGCTCCCGCCAGGGATCCTCCAACGGACCCGCCTCGATGCTGCGCCCCAGCAGGTTGAGGTCAATGGAGTAGGGGGAACTCCTGCTCACGGGGGCCGGAATGCCATGGCGCTCGCCGTAGGCAATGGTGTCCTCGCGGCTCATGCCCCACTCCCGGGCCGGGGTGAGAATGGCGAGATCCGGCGCCAGGGCGGCGATGGCCAGATCAAAGCGCACTTGGTCGTTCCCCTTGCCGGTGCAGCCATGGGCCACCCCGTCCGCCCCCAGTGTGCGGGCCACCTTCACCAGTGCGCGGGCAATCAAGGGGCGCGCCAGGGCGGTGGAGAGGGGATAACGTCCCTGATAGAGCCCGTTGGCGCGAATGGCCGGCAAGGCGAATTCCTTCACCAGCGGCTCCACCAGATCCTCCACCAGCGCCTGACTGGCTCCGGCGCGGAGGGCCTTCTGACGGATGGGCTCCAACTCCTCCCCCTGCCCCAGATCCGCCGCAAAGGCAATGACCTCCTCCACACCCCACTCCTGCAGCAGGTAGGGAATGCAGACACTGGTGTCCACTCCTCCGGAGTAGGCCAGCACCACACGACGCGCCCGGACCATGGGTTCACTTCATCCTGAGTGCTTGATTCTGACGTGCTGCCAGCCACTGGTTCAAGATGGCCGCCG
>NZ_JENA01000071.1 GCF_000586015.1 Candidatus Synechococcus spongiarum SH4
AGCAGGTGCAGCGCCTGGTGGTCCAACAGGGCGGCGGCCCCGCTGCGGGACCACAGGATCAGCCCGCAGATGCCGAAGAGATAGAGGATGGAAAACCGGAACAGGCTGGTGGCCCGTTGCCGCTCCTCCGGCTGCTGCCGGAGGGCGGTGCTGAGTTGGAGCAGACGGCCGTTGAGGGGCAGAACCAGCAGGCCGTACAGGACCCCGCCACTGGGCAACAGGGCCATCCCCGCCAGGCTGGCCACGGCCGTCAGCCAGGCGTAGCGGCCAATGGCTCGGCTGGTGAACAGGGCCCCTTTCACCACGGGCAGCATGGGGATGCCCACCGAGGCGTAGTCATCCTTCAGGAGCAGGGCCAGGGCCCAGAAGTGGGCGGGAGTCCACACCATCACCAGGGCGAACAGCCACCAGCCCCCCAGGCCGACGTGGCCGGCGGCTGCCGCGGCCCCCACCAGGGGCGGAATGGCGCCCGCCACCCCGCCAACGACAATGTTGCGGCTGGTGCGGGGCTTCAGCACAACGGTGTACAGCAACACGTAGCTGCACAGACCCAGTAGCGAGAGTCCGGCAGCCAGGAAGTTCACCCCTACCGCCAGCACCATGGCGGCGGCCAGGGTGAAGCTGACGGCCAGGAGAAACGCCGTCCGTGCGGATAGGCGCCCCGACGGCAGCGCCCGTCCCGCAGTGCGGGCCATGCGCCCGTCCAGTTCCTGCTCCCACAGGCAGTTGAGCACACCGGCCGCGGCGGCGGCCAGGGTGCCCCCCCCAGGGTGCAGACCAACCGGGGGAGAGGGAGCGGCCAGGATTCAGACAGGGCCATGCCCCCCAACGTGGTGGCCAGCAGCAAGGGGATCAGCCGGGGTTTGGCAATCTCCAGCCAGGGAGGCAGCCGCAAATGCCGGCGACTGGGCACAACGGCATTCCGCCCGGAGGGGGTGACGGCGGCCCGGTTGACTTCCTCCCCTCCCTGAGGGGGGGAGGATTTCTTCCCGGACTTGGCAGATGCCTCATCCTCCAGCCGGGTTCCTGCTTCATGGCCGAGCGCGGGCGAACCCGTCTTGCCTTCAATTCCACAGGCGGTTTTACGTCTCCGCAAGTCCTGCGGCGGCGGCTCGGTCATCGCACAATGCCCTGAACGGCGGGGCTTGTTTCCCTGGACAGCCATGGTCATGGGGATGAGGGCAGAGGATGGAGAAGAACGGCCAGGCTGGTCAGCACGCCCAGCAGCAGGGCGGCGCCCAGTTGGTGGGCAATGGTCACCAACGGTTGGGACAGGTGCAGGTGCAGCGTGAGCACCCCCAGACCGGCTTGCAACAACACCAGGAGGCCGGCGGCAAAGGCCAGGGGGCGGGCGGGATGGGGCCAGGGGACGGCAGCGGCTTTGAGGGGCAACGCCACAACGGCCAGCAGCGCAGCGACGGCCAGCAGGCGATGGGCCGTGAGCCAGTGGCAGCCCTGCAGCAATTGCAGGCAGCGGCCCGTGGCCCACTGGCTGGCCAGCAAGCCCCCCAGAACACATTGGAGATACACCAGCAGGGCCGCCAGGGCCGGCCACCGGCGCCAAGGCCCCGCCAGGGATCCATCCACGTCAGGGGGCAGGGGTTCCAGTGTCAGCCGCAACCGTTGCCGCAGCAGGCTCAGCAGGACCACCAGCAGCAGACCCGTGGCCAGATGGGCGGTGACAATGTCAAAGCGCAGCAACCGGGTCACCGTCAGGGCGCCGAGGGCAACTTGCGCCACCACCAGCGCCATGGCGGTGGCGGCCAGGGTGGGCACGGCCGGGGGCAGGTGCTGACGTTGCCCCCAACTGAGGGCGGTCAGCAGCAGCAGCCCCAAACCCACCAGAGCGGCATCCAGACGATGGAACCATTCCAGGAAGACCCGGATGTTCATCTCCGCCGCGGGCAGAACGCTGCCGTAGCAGAGGGGCCAGTCCGGGCAGGCCAGTCCGGCTTCCATCACCCGTGTGGCGCCGCCCAGCGTCACCAGTGCCACCAGGGCCACCACCAGATGGGTGCTCAGCAGCAGCAGTGGCGACCTGTGGAGCGGCGGCGGCGCCAGACCAGCAGAAGTGGACACAGTCGGCCTACGAACGGTTACACGCTAGCCAGGTAGGTCAAATGACTCATGCCTGGCGCCGCTTTTTTAGATTCCCATTAGAAAGTCATGGACAACCATCCATACGCTGAAGGCACGTAACAGGCGCGTGCCGTGCCGATTCCTGCGTCCGTTCTCACCCTGGCTGCCGGCATTCTGCTGGCGTTGATCAGCCTCTGGGTGGGTCAGAACATCAACCTGATGCCCGTTGCCGCGGCAGACGATGCCGCCACTGTGGATGCGCTGTTCAAGGTTCTCCTGTCCATTGGCGTTGGCCTGCTGCTGGGCATCACCGCCATGCTGGTGGTGGCGTTGGCGCAGTTCCGCCGTCGCCCCGGTGATCACCTGGACGGCCCGGCCGTGGAGGGCAATCTTCCCCTGGAGATCTTCTGGACGGCAGTTCCCGCCATCGTCATCCTGATGCTTGGGGTCTATAGCTACGACATCTATGCGCGGATGGGTGGCATGGCCGACTTCAACCACCACACATCCATGCCGCCACCGGAGGTGGAGCAGGCCTCCCTGGGGAATCCGGCGGATCCGGAAACCGTCATCTGGGGGGGCATTGACCGGGCCGAGGGCATGGCCTTCCCCGTGGAGGTGACGGCCATGCAGTTTGCCTTTATCTTTCATTATCCTCAGCAGAACTTCACCACCGGAGAGTTGCACCTGCCCCTGGGTCAGCCAGTGGAGTTGCAGTTAAAATCCAACGACGTGATTCATGCCTTCTGGGTGCCCGAGTTTCGTCTGAAACAGGATGTGATTCCCGGTCAGCCCACGGTCCTCAGCTTCACCGCCAATCGGCAGGGTGATTACGACATCATCTGCGCCGAATTGTGCGGACCTTACCATGGGGGAATGCGCTCCAAGGTGGTGGTGGAAGACTCCCGGAGTTTTGAGGAGTGGCTCATCCGCAACACACCGGCCACGGTGGCCACATCTCCCGATTCCCCCCAGACCGCCTGATCAAGATCCCCCATCGCCAAAGAATCCATGACAACAAGCGCCCCCCCATCCCCATCGCTCCACAGGTCGTCAGGCCATGGGGACGTTCAACACCACACCCCTTGGCACGAGTACTTCGGGTTCAGCCTTGACCATAAGGTGATCGGTATTCAGTACCTGGTGACGGGCTTCTTCTTCTATCTGGTGGGTGGCGCCCTGGCGGGCATGATCCGTGTGGAACTGGTGACGCCTCTCTCGGATTTCATGGCCCGGGACACCTATAACCAGGTCTTGACCCTGCACGGCACCATCATGATCTTTCTCTGGATCGTGCCAGTGGTGAACGGGGCTTTCGGAAATTATCTGGTGCCGTTCTATGTGGGCGCAAGGGATATGGCCTTCCCGCGGCTCAATGCGGTGGCCTTCTGGATGCTCCCGCCGGCGGGTTTCCTCTTGCTGAGCAGTTATTTCATTGGGGGCGCCGCCCAGTCGGGCTGGACCGCCTACCCGCCCCTCAGCATCACCACGCCTGCGGTGGGGCAGATCATCTGGATCGTCAGTGTGCTGCTGCTGGGGGGCAGTTCCATCTTTGGCGCGGTCAACTTCATTGCCACAATCCTCAAGCTGCGGCGCCCTGGCTTGGGTCTGTTCCAGTTGCCCATGTTTTGCTGGGCCATGTTGGGCACCAGCGTTCTGGTGGTGCTGGCCACACCGGTGCTGGCGGGCGCCCTGATCCTGTTGAGCATGGATATTGTTGCCGGCACCGGCTTTTTTAACCCGGCTCTGGGGGGGAACGCGGTGGTGTATCAGCATTTGTTCTGGTTCTATTCCCATCCCGCCGTGTACATCATGGTGCTGCCTGCCTTTGGTCTGGTGAGCGAGATTCTGCCCATCCATGCCCGTAAGCCCCTGTTTGGTTATCGTTCCATGATTTATTCTATTTTGGGCATTGTGTTTTTGGGCTTGATTGTATGGGCTCACCATATGTTCACCAGTGGAACACCTCCATGGATGCGGTTGTTTTTCACCATTGCCACAGCCATTATTGCTGTGCCAACCGGCATCAAATTCTTTAACTGGCTGGCCACCCTCTGGCAAGGCAAGCTGGCCTTGAACAGTGCGTTGCTATTCTGCTGCGGCTTCATTTTCAACTTTGTCTTTGGTGGAATCACAGGGGTGGCCCTGGCCCAGGTTCCCTTTGATGTCCATGTCCACGACACCTATTTTGTTGTGGCTCATTTCCATTATATTGTCTTTGGTGGAACAGTCTTTGTGATTTTCGCAGCAATTTACCATTGGTTCCCCAAAATGAGTGGCCGCCTGCTCAATGAACACCTGGGCCGTCTTCACTGTCTGCTCACGTTTCTCGGCTTCAACATCTGCTTCTTCCCCCAGCACTGGCTGGGACTCAACGGCATGCCGCGGCGGGTGGCGGAATACGATCCCCAGTTTCAGCTCGTCAATCAGGTTTCTTCCGTGGGGGCCCTGCTTCTGGCCATCAGCACCCTGCCCTTTCTGATCAACGTGGTCTGGAGTGCATGGAAGGGGGCGCCGGCAGGGGACAATCCCTGGCGGGCATGCACCCCGGAATGGCTCACCAGCTCACCCCCACCCGTGGAAAACTGGCTCCGCGAGGCTCCCCTCGTGACAGAACCCTATGGCTATGGCAGTGTGGAGGACGCCATGCCGGTCACCACGGTGCGGGGCCGTGAACTCTGGTCCGCAGGCCGTTGAGCCCTGTGGGGCCGGGCCTGGGGGCCCGGGTCCGTTTTCCGTGTTTTCCCCCTTGCCACCTTCACCATGACCATCCTGACTCAACGGCCAACCGCCCCCCTCTCCCATGCACCGCAAGAGGCCCAGCCACAAGCACCGGCCCACTCCCATCATCCGGATGCGCGCCTCTTTGGTCTGATCATTTTTCTGGTGGCGGACGGCATGACCTTCGCCGGCTTCTTTGCCGCCTACCTCACCTATCGGGCGGTGAACCCTCTGCCCGTGAACGCGGAGTACGAACTGGAGTTGTTGCTGCCTGCCGTGAACACCCTGCTGCTTCTGGCCAGTAGCCTCACCTTCCACCGGGGCAGCAAGGCTCTCATGGCCAGCCGCATGTCCGACTGCCGTGGTTGGCTGCTGCTCACGGCTGCCCTGGGGGCCGCCTTCATGGCGGGCCAGATGTGGGAATACTTCCATCTCCCCTTTGGCTTGACCGACAATCTCTTTGCCAGCACCTTTTATGCCCTGACCGGCTTCCATGGGCTCCACGTCACCCTGGGCGCCGTGATGATTCTAATTGTGTGGTGGCAAGCGGGTCGCAAGGGATACTTTACACCGGAGAACCACTTTGGTTTTGAAGCGGCGGAGCTGTACTGGCACTTTGTTGACGGGGTCTGGGTGGTGCTCTTTGCCTTGCTGTATCTTCTGTAAAGCTGAACCGGAAAGCCAATGTCAAGTAACGAGCCAAACAACGGGGAGATGTTGGAGGGAGAACAACTGCTGGCCAAAGTCAGAATCTTTGCGGACCGCCCCCTGGATCAGCTCGCCAGGCTTTGTGGTTATGTCGGCCCATCCGGCCGGCTTCTGAAACAGAAGTTCTATTGTGCCCTGGTGGTGGCCAAGGGCTTTCAGGCGCCCGTCAAGGCGGACAACGACACAAAACACCGGGGCCGCCAGGCGGACTTCACCACCCGGGTGCATGGCAACGGCAATCTGCTGATTGGTCAGACCTACACCCATCGGGCCGGCATTGAGCCGGGCCAGGAGTTTTTCATCGAGATTCAAGCGGATACCGGATCCATCTTTCTCCTGCCCTGCGATGGGGAAGACCTGCATGTTTAGCCCATGCCTATGGGGGGCTCCAGCCCTGCTCCATCAGCCAGGCCTGGCTGATGGGCTGCTGCTCCTGGCGGGACCCGGCGGATTGCGGCGGCTCCAGGCCCAACAGTCGCTCGCTGTATTTGGCCAGTAGATCCGCCTCCAGGTTCACCAGATCCCCCACCTGTCGATGCTGCAAGGTGGTTTCCCCCCAGGTCACGGGGATCACCGCCGCCGCGAAGCACGCTCCTCCGGCACGACACCGGGCCACCGTGAGACTGATGCCGTCCACCGCCACACTGCCTTTGCTCACCACATACCTCCCGAAACCAGGATCCCGCCAGCGGATCTCCACGGTCCAGGAGCGGGGTTGACGTTCAATGGCCACCACTTCCCCCAGGCCGTCCACATGACCGGAGACCAAATGTCCCCCCAGCCGATCCTGGAGCCTCAGGGCCGGCTCCAGATTCACCATGGTCCTGGCGGCTGTGGGGTGACCCATGGTGCATCGGGCCATGGTTTCAGGGCTCACATCGGCGTGGAATCCCCACGGCGTCAGCCTGGCCACGGTGAGGCAGACCCCGTCCACGGCGACGCTATCCCCTTGCTGGGGATTGACCGTCGCCAGGAAATCCGGGCTTTGAACCGCAACGTCTCCCAGGCCAACGGTGGCCTGGCCCGTGGCCTGAATCAGTCCGGTGAACATGGCGGTCCCATGGAAAACAAGGCAGCCCTACCCCCATAATCAGGATAGCTAGCGATTGGAATGCCGACATGGTGGAGATGGGAGTTACCGGCATTGCCCTTGATGCCACCAGTCATCAGCCCATTGTGCTGCTGGGTGATCCCGACGGCCGTCGTCAGGTGCCCATCTGGGTGGAAAAGGTGCAGGCCCATAGCATCATCTTCGGCTTGAAGGGTCTCCATTCTCCCCGTCCCATGACCCACGACCTGATGCTGGATCTGCTGCGGGTGGCCGAGTTGGAATTTGATCGCATCATCATTAGCAGCATTCAGGACAACACGTTCCATGCGGAGCTGCGCCTGCGACGGCAGGACAAAACCGTGGTGAGCCTGGATTGCCGACCCAGCGACGCCATTGCCCTGGCGGTGCGCAGCAAGACCAGCATCTGGATGGTGGAGGAGGTGGTCAGTGACGCCTCCATCCCGGTGGATGCGGATGCGGATGCCATGGACACCGAAGCCTTCCGCAAGGCCATCGCCGATATCAGTCCCGCGGAGTTGATCCGCCGCTCCGGAGTCAGTCTGGACTCGCCGGAGCAGACCACGGACAGTTGCGATGACCCCCAGCCCGGGGAGCCATCCGGATCCGGGGGGTGATTCACGCCAGGCGGTGACTGTTGCCCCTCCCATGACCCGGCGTCCCTTTGGCCGCGGCCCCGGGGTGAGCGTCTTCACCCTGGGGCTGATGCGGGCCCTGGACAGCCCTCTGCAACTGCGGCAGGTGGTGGCCCGGTCCCTGGCCATCGGCATCAACCACTTTGAGACAGCGCCCTCCTACGGCCCTTCCCAGATCTATCTGGGTCAGGCCCTGGCCGCATTGGCCGTACCCCGGCGCCGCTACGTGGTCACCAGCAAGCTTTTACCGGGGATGGAGGTGGAAAAGGGCATGGCGGTGGTGCGCGCCACCCTCCGGCGTCT
>NZ_JENA01000072.1 GCF_000586015.1 Candidatus Synechococcus spongiarum SH4
TGCCCATAAAAGCCATTAAGGCACTGCACCAGATCCCCGCAGCGTCTGGCAATTCTCCTCAACTCAGCCAGTCCCTCGTCACCGTCAAACGGTTCCTGGTTCATGTAGGAGGTGAGCCGCCGGGTTTTCCAGTGGGCAACTCCCATAATCAAGAGCAACCGAACGTCGAGAACATTAATGAGTGTCAACAGGCGAACCAACTGAACAAGCTTCAGAACCCTGTTCACCCCTTTGAGGACAGGAGATTTCCGGACAGAGCGCTCCAACTCCGCCAACCTGGTTGACGCTCCAGTGGCGGCGTCAATGGACCATATGTCCAACATGGCCTCTGCTGTCGTCATTGTTGCTTGATCAGCCTCAAGATCAGGGTAGCCGGCAAGGGAAGGCAACCGGCTACCACCGCAACAGGTTGAACTGCTCCATGTCCACCGTGTCGCGGTTGCGGTAGAGGGAGAGGAGAATGGCCAACCCCACGGCGGCCTCGGCGGCGGCCACGGTGATGATAAATACGGCAAACACCTGGCCCCGCACCTGGGATCCGTCCAGATAACTGGAGAAGGCCATCATGTTCAGGTTGACGGCATTGAGCATGAGTTCGATGCTCATCAGCACCCGCACCGCGTTACGGCTGTTGATCAACCCCCAGACGCCGATGCAGAAGAGCATGGCGGCAACCACCAGGTAGGCCTGAAGGGGAATGTCGGTGATGGTCATTGCGGGGAAGGGGCTGATGGAGAGGAGCCGCCCTGGCTGGGGAGAAAGGGTGGGCGCCGTCGTTCCAGAAGGGCTTGGTCCGCGGGCTCGCCGGTGACCACGTCCCTGGCCAGCACGTCACGGCGGGCCAGGACGATGGCGCCAATCATGGCCATCAACAACAGCACCGAGGCCACCTCGAAGGGGAGCAGATAATCCGTGAAGAAGTGCTCGCCAATGCGGGTGAGGGCCGCCTCACCGATGGACGGCGGGCCGGGGAGGGCCCAGGGGGTGGTGAGGGCCACCTGCACAAGGAGAGCCAGCAACCCCAGGCAGACCCCCACCGAGAGTAGTCGACGCAGCAGCAGCCCCCCCATGGGCCGCATGGGCTGACGCTTGTTCACCAGCATGATGGCAAAGAGGATCAACACGTTGACGGCGCCCACGTAGACCAGCACCTGGGCAGCGGCCACGAAGCTGGCATTGAGCAGCAGGTAGAGCCCGGCCATGGACAGCAGCACGCCACCCAGGAGAAAGGCGGAATAGACCACGTTGGGGAGCAATACCACCCCCAAGGCCCCCAGGAGCAGGGCGCCGGAGAGTAGCAGAAAGCAGATGAGCTGGGTGGAGAGCGCAAGGCTCATGGTTGGGAATCCTCCTTGGTATTCGCTGCCGCCACCTCCTGGGGCAACTGCCCGGCGCGGCGCTCCCGGTCGGGCACACCATGGGGATCCACGGCCCCTTTGGGCAGGTAGGCCAGCTCCCGCAAGGGCTGCACCGCAGGATCCATGGTGACGCTAGGTGGGGAGCCGGCCCAGGGCCACGTTGTCGAAGTTGAGGCTGTGGCGGTCGAAGGCGGCCAACTCGTATTCCTCCGTCATGGAGAGGCAGTTGGTGGGGCAGTATTCCACGCAGTTGCCGCAGAAGATGCAGACGCCAAAGTCGATGGAGTAGTTCTTCAGTTGCTTTTTCCTGGTCTCCTTGTTCATCACCCAGTCCACCACCGGCAAGTTGATGGGGCAGACCCGGACGCACACCTCACAGGCGATGCACTTGTCGAACTCGAAATGAATCCGACCGCGGTAGCGCTCGGAGGGGATCAGCTTTTCGTAGGGATACTGAACCGTCACCGGACGGCGGCGCATATGGTCGAAGGTGACCGCCAACCCCTGGGTGATGCCCCTGGCCGCAGCGGCAGCCTCACGGCTGTAATCACCCACCTGCTTGAGAAATCCGAACATGGCGACACCAGGGAGGAGAGAGACGTGGGCTGACGGGTCTCGTCAGCCACCAAAGATTGTAGGAAAAACCAGCTTCAGGGCGGCGGTGAGCAGGAGATTGACCAGGGCGATGGGCAGCAGGAACTTCCAGCCGAAGTCCAGCAGTTGGTCAATGCGCACCCGCGGCGTGGTCCAGCGCAGCAGGATGGCGAAAAACACCAGTAGAAACGCCTTGAGCACCGTGGTGACAATGCCCACCGAGGCCGTCACCACCTGTACCAGCGGCGAACTCAACGGCTGGTGCAGCACCGAGGCCAACCATTCCACCGGCAGGGGGAATCCCCAGCCCCCCAGGTAGAGCACCGCCACCAACAGGCCGGAGAGCACCAGATTGATGTAGCTCCCCAGGTAGAAGAGGGCAAATTTCATGCCGGCGTATTCGGTTTGATACCCCGCCACCAGCTCCTCTTCCGCCTCCGGCAAATCGAAGGGGGCCCGCTCGCATTCGGCAATGACGCAGATCCAGAAGACGAGAAACCCCACCGGCTGGCGCCAGATGTTCCAACTGAGCAGGCCGGCGCTGTTCTGTTGTTGAACGATCTCCACCGTGCTGAGGGAGTTGCTGAGCATGACCACCGCCAGCACCGCCAGGGCCAGGGGCACTTCATAGCTGATGGATTGAGCCGCCGCCCGCAGCCCCCCCAGCAAGGCGTATTTGTTGTTGCTGGAGTAGCCGGACATGAGCAGGCCGATGGGCTGGATGCTGCTCAGGGCAATCCAGAGGAAGATGCCTACCCCCACGTTGCTGATCAGGAGGTTCTGGCCAAAAGGGACGATCAGCCAGGAGAGAATCACCGGCGCCAGCACCAGCACCGGTCCCAGGGTGAAGAGCAGGCTATCGGCCCGGGCGGGAATCACGTCTTCCTTCACCAGCAGTTTGAGGCCGTCGGCCAGGGGCTGAAGAATGCCCAGGGGGCCTGCGTATTCCGGGCCGATGCGCTGCTGCACGGCCGCCGACACCTTGCGCTCCATCCAGACACTGGCCAGAACCCCCACCACGGCGGCCGCCAGCACCAGCAGCATCGGCAGGGGCAGCCAGAGGGCATGGGCCAGGCCGGGACTCAGTCCCCATCCCTGAAGCACAGCCTGGAATTCTCCCGCCAGATCCAGGTTGCCACTGGGCAAGGTGGCGAAAGGCAGCCGGAGGGGCTCCGGTGGAATCATGGGTGGGGCTGTTGCGGCTCCGGTCAATCTACCCAGCCGCCGCCCCCGCCGCCCCCAGTTCCCGGCGGGGTGGCCAGGGGCGCGGGTCTACGCCTGTGTAGATTTGCGACGGGCGAAAGATGCGGTTGGCGCCCAATTGTTCTTTCCAATGGGCCAGCCAACCCGCCACCCGGGCAATGGCAAACACGGGCGTGAACAGGTCTGCGGGAATGCCGAGCCGGCGATAGACGAGGCCGGAATAGAAGTCCACGTTGGCGTACACCCCCTTCCCGGCCAGTCGTTCTTCCACTTTTTCCTCCAGGAGGTGGGCCAAGTCGTAGGTGGCGTCGCTGCCGTAGCAGGCGAAAAGCCTTTCCGCCAGTTCCTGGAGGATTCTGGCGCGGGGATCCTTCACCCGGTACACCCGATGCCCGAAACCGGCAATGCGCCGTTTCCGGGCCAGGCATTGGTCCAGAAAGGGCTCCACCCGGTCGGGACTGCCGATTTCATCCAGCATGTCCAACACGTCTTCGTTGGCGCCGCCGTGGAGCGGTCCCGCCAGGGTGCCCACTGCGGATGCCACCACCGCATAGGGGTCGGTGAGGGTGCTGGCGGTGACCCTGGCGCTGAAGGTGCTGGCATTGAGGCTGTGTTCGGCGTGGAGAATGAGGCAGGCATCCAGGACTCTGGCCGCCAGAGGCTCCGGCTCCTTCTCGCTGAGCATGTAGAGGAAGTTGGCGGCATAGGAGAGATCGTCCCGGGGGCGGATGGGGTCCAGTCCTTTGCGAATCAACTGGAACGCCGCCACCATGGTGGGAATCTTGGCCACCAGCCGCACCACGGCCTGGCGGATGTAGAGGGGATCGTCCAGCACCCGCCGGGAATAGAACAGACCCAGGGCGGCGGCGCTGGCCTGGAGCGCATCCATGGGGTGACCGCTTTCCGGGAAGCACTTCATCACGTCCCGGATGCGGAACTTGATGCGCCGATGGGTATAGACGTCGTTCTCGAAGTCCTGCAGCTCCCGGACGCCGGGAAGTTCGCCCCAGATGAGCAGGTGGGTGGTTTCGAGGAAGTTGCTGTGGCGCACAAGGTCCTCAATGGCGTAGCCCCGATAGAGGAGGGAGCCCGTCGCGCCGTCGATGTGGCAGACGGCGGACTCGGCAACGGGAACATTTTCAAGACCAGGCCGAAACTCCACGGCGGCGCAGCAGACAACAGATGCCATTGTGATCCATGGAAGCGCCCCCTGCCGACGCCAGGATCCGAACCGCCGGTCTCCGGGTCCGCACTCCGTATCTCTCCTTACCGAAAACCATCTCCGCCACCCCCGAGACTTTTACGTTCGTTCCAGCATCCGACTCCCCCTTGGCGCTCCTCAGCCCACGGCAACAGCAGGTGCTCAGAGTTACGGTGCGCCATTACATCGACACGGTGGAACCGGTGAGCAGCGGTGCGCTGGTGCAACGGTTTCACCTGAACGCCAGTCCGGCCACCGTCCGCAACGCCATGGTGTGGCTGGAGCGCCAGGGTTTGCTGCGCCAACCCCACACGTCCGCAGGCCGGATTCCCAGTCAGCAGGGCTATCGCCACTACGTGGACGCCCTCCTGCCCCATGGCGGCTCCCAGGTGCAACGGCTGCAACGGGAACTGAACAGCCTGAGATTGCAGGTCCAGTGGACCGCCCTGGACGACCTCTTGCGTGTTCTGGCGGGACGGCTGGCGGACCTGACCGGGTTGCTGGCCCTGATTACCCGCCCCACTCCCCCCACACCCCGGCTGCGCACCATGCGCCTGGTGTCCAGCGGCGAGCGGCTGGTGCTGATGATGGTGGACTGGGGCGGCAACGTGGTGACGCTCAACATCCGTCACCCCCCTGCCCAGCCCCGGGAGGTGCTCCTGTTGGAACGCTGGCTGGAGCGCCAGCTTCAGGCGGGAGGGCGGATTGACTGGCAGGCCCTCCCGCCCCAGGGCCGGAGCCTGGGCCACCCGGTGCAACTGGCCTTTGAAAACCATCTCCGCCAGTCCCCCCTGGCGGTGGACGGCATGGTGGCCGTGGGTTTCGGGGGGCTCATCGCCCAGCCGGAGTTTCGCCAGGCCCGCCACAATCTCCGTGACCTGCTGCAACTGGTGGAGGAGCGGCCCGAGGAGTTGTTGAAAGAGCAGCCCCAACAGTGCTCCACAATTCTCGGGGCGCCGCGATTGCAGCACGTGAGCATCGGTCGGGAGCACAAAACCCCCACACTGGCCACCTGTGGCCTGGTGAAGGTTCCCTACGGCGGTCATCGGGGAACCCGGGGCTGGGTGGCCGTCCTCGGCCCCATGCGCATGGCCTACGAAACCATCATCGGCTCGGCCCACAGTGTGGCCACCGTGCTGGAGCGACTACTGACGTAACCAACCCCATGCCCTTCCCGCCATGGCATGCTGGCGGTAAATGGCGGAATGTCCTTGTAAGGCTGGCTGGCTGGGTCTTGCTGCGCCGCGCCAAGCGGGTGTCAGGGTCGCTACTGCTGCGGTGGGTGGCGCTCCCCGTGGCAGCCTGACTTGGCACGCTCTTCCTTTCTCCTGAACCATCTCTGTCTTGCACAGCCCTGGCCCGGCTGCGCTGGGGGCGCAGACAGAGTGGAATCATCCTGGCCCGTCGTGCTGGCCAGCCCCAGGTTGGAGGGAGCCGTGGGCCGCCCACCTAATCCTAAGCCCGCTGAGTCGCTGAGAACGGAGGTCCACAGGCTCGAATGCTACGGTTGAATTATAGCTCACATCAGTGGTGAGAAGGTGACCGAGAGTGGCAGTTTCTTGGCTGGGTAGCGGGGGAGGAGGGGCGGTCCCCAATCGGACCTGTCCTGTTCCGCTGGCCGGCTGCCTCGCTGCAATCACCCTGGCGCAACCAAAGACCAACATTGACAACATCGGCAGCCCAACCCCATGCACCCCAGCCCAACCCCACCCTCGCCTTATCCACAACTGGGGTCAGGAAGGAATCCCCGGCCCGAGGGACGGGGAAGAGGTGAGGAACCCCTGCTGGTGAGCGGGGACGCCACGCTGGCCGCCAGTTGGGGTGATCAGGCCGGGTTGGGGCTGGGGCACGGCGCGTTCCTGCTGGTGTTGGCGGCCACAGCCACTGCTGCAGTGCCGGGGATTTCCGCAGCGGGCAGCACACCGGAGAGTCGTCGTCTCACGGCCGCAGCGGATGGGGAGTTGGTGGCGTTGGGTCCCGCGGCCCCACGGCCCCATGCCCTGCCCCCATTGCCGGCTGGTGTCTCTCCGGCCCTGATTAGCTGGGTGGTGCTGGAGCAGTTGCGGTTGCCCAGGCGGATGGTGAATGCCGGCCTGGAGGTGGCCCCAGCCGTGGCCCATGAACAGGCGCCGGGATGCCAACCCGCCGCCTGCCTCAGCACGGGGCGGGCTCTGCCCCTGCAACGGGTGCGGGATCTGCTGCGCTGGGGGCAGGATTTCGGGCGGGATTGGGTGCGGCGCCAACCGGGGGCATTGTTGGTGGTGGGGGAATGTGTGGCCGGGGGCACCAGCACCGCCGCTGCCATCCTGCAGGGGTTGGGGGTGGATGGGGCCGGGTTGGTGAGTGGCAGTCTGCGCCACCCCCCCCACAAGCTGCGCCGGCAACTCATCACCCAGGGACTCCAACGCTCAGGCCCTCCCGCCACAGCCCTGGAGTTGACGGCGGCTGTGGGTGATCCCATGCAACCTCTGGTGGCTGGCGTGATCCTGGGCTGTGGCGGGAGGGCGCCGGTCCTGCTGGCGGGGGGCAGTCAGATGGCGGCCGTGCTGGCCCTGGCCATGGTCCTGGCCCGCGCCCGCGGCCAGGCCGTGGCCCCCTTACTGCGCTCCACCGCTGTGGGCACCACCTGTTGGGTGGCCCGGGAGCCGGGCAGCAATCTGGCCCTGCTGCTGGAGCGGATCCATGGGCAACTGGGACTCCCCCAGGCCCCCTTGGCCATGGCCAGCCGCCTGGACTTCTCCCCCTGCGCCCATCCAGCATTGCGGGACTACGAGGCGGGCTATGTGAAGGAGGGGGTGGGGGCAGGGGGGTTGGCCATTGTGGCCAGCTTGGCCGGTCTGTCCAACCTTCGCTTGGCCCGCCTCTGTGACCAGGCCATGGATCACGTGGACCAGCAGGTGCGGGGATGATCCCTGAAGCTGATGCCACACCACAACGGCTCCATGGGGAACCACCAGGAATCCGGGCCGCCGCCCACCATTCGCTTTGGCGCCCCTGAACCGGGACACCTGCCTCTTCCACGACCCCTTCATGTGCGCTGGCCCCTGGCGCTCCTGAGCCATGGGCATTGCCGT
>NZ_JENA01000073.1 GCF_000586015.1 Candidatus Synechococcus spongiarum SH4
TGCGCCAGGGGCGATGTCGCAGAGGAACGTGGAGCAGACGCCGTTGATGACTTCCCCGTCCTTCTCGTATTGCAGTTGACGGACGCAGAGGGAGACCGTATTGCCGGCCAGGTTGTCCCCATGGCGGGTGCTGGCAATGGAGTAGAGGCGGATTTTGTGGGGCTTGCCGTTATCCGCCAGGCCGTCGGGGATGATGCCGATGGACTGACCTTCCACGTAGCGCAGGTCGCCACCGGAGAGGTCCATGGTGACGTGGTTCACCCGGCCGATGGCCCCCTCCTTGAGCAGGCTGTCGTTGCTGATCACCTTGCCGACAAAAGGGGTCTTGGGTTTGTACAGATTGACCGGCACGTCCCCGTGGCCGGCCTTGGCGGGAGCCTTCCTGGCCGCCTTGGCCGCCGGGGCCGGCTGGGCGGGGGCCGGAGCGCTGGCGCCGCTGGGCGGGGTTGGCTCGGGGTTGGCTGCGGTGCTGGTCAGGCCGTTGGAGACCCGGAGAATTCTGGCCCCGGAGCGCAGCAGCCGACCATAGGTGGACTGCAACCGGCTGAGGGGAACCATGAAACGACGGATGCCGGCAGTGGGGAGGGAGGATCCGGAAAAGTCCTGGATGGTGATGATCATCATCCGGCTGGGGCCGGAACTGGCAGCGGACAGCACATGCATGGCGGATGGTTGGGAACTGATCCCCGCTGATAAACGGGGCGGAATGCTGGCTTTAAAGGGCGCCAGGGTCGAGTCCAGGCACCAGCCTAATATGCTTCCCTGCCATCGGGCTATCCTTTCATCAGCAGTGGAAGGGCCGGGAGTGACGGGGAGGAGATTCCAAGACCATATCCGGGCCTGGGCCCGCTGGCTTCTCGTTGCGGCGCTGCTGACGGGCTGCAGCACCAGCCCCACGGGCCGGCAGCAGTTCATGCTGGTGTCCCCCGATGCCGCCATCTCCATGGCGCAAACCGCCTACATGGACACCTTGCGGCAGTTTGCCCGCCGTGGAAAGCTGATGAACGATCCGCTGCTGGCGGAGCGCATGGGGCGGGTCACGGGTCGGTTGGCGACTGTGGCTATCCAGGAGTATCCCCACACAGCCGATTGGGAGTGGAGCGTTGCCCTGGTGGACGATGCCGATGTCATCAATGCCTGGGCCATGGCGGGGGGCCGCATGGCCGTTTTCCGGGGGCTCATCGAGAAGCTGCGTCTCAGCGACGATGAAATCGCCCACATCATGGGCCATGAAATTGCCCACGCCCTGGCCAATCACCAAGCGGAAACCATGTCCATGGCTGTGGCGCAGGGTCTGGTCGTCTCTGTGGTGGACCGGAACACGGAGAAGGATTCTCAAGCCGCGCCCATTACCAACGCCGTGGCCAACATTGCCCTCACCCTCCCCAACAGCCGCAGCGCCGAAGAGGAGGCGGACAGTCTGGGCATGAGGATTGCCACCAAAGCCGGCTACGATCCGCAGGCGGCGGTGACCCTGTGGCGGAAAATGACCCAACACGGCGGATCAAGGTCGCCGGAATTCCTCAGCACCCATCCGGATCCGGCCAGCCGCATGAGGGCACTGTCCGCCCTGGTGGATGATGTTCAGCATCTTCGACCTGCAGTGCCGCCCGCGCCCCACAGGGTGCGGATCTACATGCAGCAATGAAAGCGGGAACAACGAGGAAAGGTGCGGGGACAGAATGGCTTCAGTAGGGCGCGTTCCACACCACTCGGGAAGACGCGGCGTACTTCCAGATAAAATCAACAACGATTCCGGCAAAGACCGCCACAATCCCCAGGCTCTCTTCCCTCATGTTGCCGTAGACGGCGGTGGAAACGCCAATGTTGGCAATCAGACCCAGAGAGCACACCATCAGGAACTTGACCAGGCCAATGAGTAGAGCTATACTCCGTAACCGGCGCGTGCGGAAGGTGAGCATATTGTTGACCAGATAGTTGCAGCTTGCACCATAACAACCGCCACGATCTGACTGGATAGAAAGCTCCAGTCCGTAATCCTGAGAATGAAGAAGATGCTGGCATGAATCGCCATTCCTGCCATGCCCACCAGTCCGAAGCTGATGGCGCGCCTGGGCAGGATGCGACCCGTGGCCGTATGGAGAAGCGCCACCAACCAGTCCCGGATGACGGCCTGGTCCAGCTTGGAGTTGCCCGCCTGGCGGGGACGAAAGTTCAAGGGTGCCTCGCCCACCTTGAATGTGCCCTTGCTCACCGACAACAGTTCATAGAGAAATTTGAATCCTGCCAGGTTCACCCGCCGAATTGCGGCACGGGTGGTGGCCAGGCGCAACACCATGAAGCCACTCATCGGGTCGTTCAGGCCCCCATAGACTGGGGGCAGACTCCGTCGCGCCAGCCAGTTGGCGCCCTCTGAACCGGATTGGCGTTTTGCCGAAAGCCCGGCAATCCTCCGGGGTCTACCCGCATCCGCAGGAAAGCGGCTGCCAACAACCAGGTCCAATCCCTGCTGTTCCAGCAACGTCACCGCAGTGTGGATGACGTCCGGGTCGTGCTGGCCATCGGCATCCATCACCGCCGCCAACTCGCCGCTGGCCAAGAGCAGTCCGTCGCGGATGGCGCTGGACAGGCCGGAGCGATCACAGCGCAGCAACAAATGCACCCCGGGATCCTCACGGCCGAGTTGCAGCGGGGCCAACGGCTTCCACCTCGTTGTAGGTGGCCAGCACCACGCTGAGAGTCCCTTGTTGCATGGCGGAATTCAGGAACGGCGCTGGAATATATGATACTTGCTGCCTGGTATGCCCCATTCTTCGGTGGAATCTTGCCAGACACCGTCTGACGCAGCCAGGCAATTCTGCAAGATGGCGAGAGAAGCCTTGCCTTCCGACCAGACGATGATGTCCGTAGGCTGAGAAAGAAGTTGATGGCAGCGCTCAAGCGGACTTGTGGCAATGCCCATGCGTTGGGTGGCTGCTGATGAGCTGAGGGAAACTGCAGGGTCAAATATCCAGGCGCGATGGATGCCCTTGACAGGCATGGGCTGCTGAAGTCTCCAGTGGAACGATGGATCACCTGGAGCGAAAAAGTGTTGCCCTGGTGGGAGAGAATGCAAACGTTGATAGACGATCTCCTGGGCTTGGGTGTCTGCGGAATTCTCTCTGGGCAAAAACAAGGTGCCTAGAAAGCGGACAGGTTCCACAACAACAAGATTGAAAACGATAAAGCTGCCCACGATTATCCCAATCCACGTAAAGCCAACCCGCAGTGCATAGGGTGGACGGATCTGGGCAAGACCTTGGGGAATCCAGGCAAAGAGGAGCGTGATGGGAACAGCTTCCAGAAGTATGTAGTGTGACCAGAAGTGGGTTTTGAGGTAAGAGAGCCAGAGCCCCAGAATGAAGCTGCTGCTGAGTAGAGGGATCCAGATGGCTGCAGCCCAGCTACGAGGATCCCTTGATGGAGACTTGTATAGATTAAGGAACAGCAGGATAGGAATGGGCAAAAGCGGCAAGCCATAGAAGGGGAAATCGACAAAGTGCCGTTCCCAGTACATGGCCTTCAAAAGCTCCGGCAATCGGAGATGATGGCGAATATGACTCCTTTCGGAGTTCCACTGATGAAGAAGATCCCAGCCACCTGCTTTTAGCAAGGCCAGACCGTCGTGGTGAAGAAGATAGGGCAGAATGAAAGGAAGACTAAGCAGCACAGCACCCAGGGCGATCCTGCCTACGGCGCCACCCTCCCGTTATCCCAGACGCTTCTGCAGACAACGGACAATGAGCCAGACGAGACCACAGCACCCCACTGAGACCAGTAGATTGGGCCTTGTCTGAATTGCCCAGGCAAGGCTGCCGCCTGCCAGAAATTGCCACACCACAACCTGCCGGGGCTGTTCGGGGTTCACCCTGAAAGACTTCAAGAACAACCACAGGGCCAACACCAGAAAGCCGTTGGCAAACAGGTGGAGATGGCCGGAAAGACCACCAGGATGTGTTAGACTCAAACACAGCAGGAGTGTGCTGCACAACACCATCCATGGGCGACCGGTTTGCCTGCTCAGAAAACCAAGCCGTTGTAGAGATCGCAGACAGCGATAGAACAGCAATGCTGTTACTGTAGTCACTGCAAACGTGACGAGACGGTGGCCAAAGATGCTTCCACTGAGAAAAGAGGGAATATAGAGATACTGAACAATTGGAAATTTTGAATTGTAATGATCAATGAATAGTAAATTTCCCTCCAGAAGTCTCCATGCCGTATACAGGAAAGTATCAATATCATGATCATATGATCCGTGGTTGAGGGAGACCCTGACCAGTCTAAGCAGTAGACCAACGGCAAGGGCGAGGCCAAGTAGCCAGGCCCACCATGCAGCCGGTGGCGAGTCTGAAGTTCCCAGAGGTTTTGCAATCGATTTGAGGGAGCGAATGAGAGACACCATGACGCTGAGACGGCAGAGCAGAAATATGGTACAAAACTCCTTTCCAGCCAGGGCACACCATCCACAGCCCAGCGCTTGGCGAATGGCCCTGGGCAGAACCAACCGACCCTTGGAGGACACAATTGTTGTGAGCTTTTTTGGCGGGTATCGTCCGGCGCGGGGCATGGGGACCGAACCGCCCACTCCCCACCTGACCGACCCCAGTTCCGGATCAGCGCCCCAGGAAGGCGTGGTTTCCCATCAAACCCCGCCCCCTATTGGTATGAGCGGTGATTCAGAAGAGGAGGGAGAAGTCAAGTTTGAGGGAGTGTCGGGTTGGGGAGGAGGAGCGGTATTCCTGCCGTTCACCCTCCAGGGAAATCTCCCACGGTTCGGTCTGCCCCTGTTGGGAATAGGCGGCCAGAGACCAGAGGAGGCCGTAGCTCCTGCTCTCCAGGGAGAAGGCCACTGTCACCCCTGGGGAGAGGGTGAGGCGGTTGTTGTGGAAGGGGAGGCCGTAGGCCAGTTGTGCCTCGAAGTGCTGCCCGCTGGTGCCCAGTGCAGCCAACCCCTCCAGGACGACGGGATTGAGCAGGGCATCCATGCCCCCCGAGGCGCTGGCGCCCATGGTGTGACCCATGGAGAGGGAAGGGCCACGGTCGGATGGGGACGGGTCCCAGGCGAAGGAGACGGCCAGGCCCTGCTCCCGGAACTCCTCCTCCGTGTGGGTGAGCAGGGTGCGCCCCTGCAACGCGGCGCTGATGCCACGCTGGGGAGCCGTCCAGGAGAGGCCGGCGCCCAGCTCCAGACCGAAGCCGGTCTCGGCATCACCGCCGTCTTGGCGGATGCCGATCTCCATGGCGGGCAGCAGTGCGCCGTCGTTGGCCAAGTGTACCGGCCTTGTGGCCTCCAGCCCCAGCCGCAGCCGCGAGATACTGGCTTCCGAAGACTTCAGACCCACAATCCCCTCCGAGGTGGTCTCCACCAGGAGGGCATCGGCCGTGGTGGTGAGGGTGAGGCCGTCACTGCCACCGTCCAGCAGGACCCCCTCCAACCCCACCGCACCCATGGCCAGGTTGGTGGTGGTGTTCAATTCCTCCCCGCCATTCCTTTGCTTCAGGGTGAGATCTCCCCAGCCGTAGCCACCTATGGCCCATACACCCAGCCGGGACGTGAGGGCATAGCGGCCATAGGGGAACAGCCCCAGCAGGGTGGTGCTGATGCTGCCGTCATCCCCGTCATCCCCCTCCCCTTCATAGCCGCCACTGCCCCAGGAGTGGGACAGGGCGGCGCCAGCCAGCCAGCGCTCCGTGCTCCACTCCGCTCCCAACAGGGCGGTGCTCACGTCACCGTCCAGAGAGATCGCATCCTCCCTGGCGCTGAAGGAGGTGATGGCGCCCTGACCCCAGAAGGCTAACCCGGCCCCTCCTGTTCCGCCTGTCCCCGCGCCAGCGGCTGCCGCTGTCTGGGGGGAGAAGCTGAAGGAAGAGTCCGCCACCAACTGCTCACCGCTCACACTCTCGAACCCCAGCAGCTTCCTCAACGCCCCTTCATTCTCCTCTAACGGCACACTACTGAGGTGCTGCCCGGCAACAGTGAGGTCCAGACCAACGGCTGGCGCCGCCTTGAATCGTCCCTTCACCCCATCCACCACCTGTTGAGATACCGTGCGGCCAAAACGACCCAGCCACGCAGCAGGCATGGGATCGCTGTTGCGGATCGTTCCTATCCCCACCCCGTCGGCGATCTCCACATCATCCGCAAAGTAAATCCTATCGATGTACAACTCGAAGGTCTCCCCGTCGTCGTCATGGGCGTCGTCCAGTGTGCTCACCAATACCGTATTCTCCGTATCCCCAGGACGGAACGATATCACGGCATAGGTCTGTCCGTCACTAACATAGTTTCCGTCACTACGGATACGGAAGTCCTGACCTTGACGGGCTGATACCGGGCTGCTCTCCCTCGTGCGCACCAACACCACCATCCCACCCTTGCCGGTATCAGGATAGGGACGAGACAGGCTGATGGTGAACTCCAATGCCTCCCCCTCTTCACCACTGGCATCAGATACCGAGAGCATGGACTTGGTGGATATATCATCATCCGCCACCGTCACACTGGCAGTGGCAACACTGCCCACCGTATAACCCGTCCCGGCAGTGACCGTTGCCGCAATAGCGCCGTCCGCCTCGTCCACGTCATCATCCTCCGTTGCCACGGTGAAGTCCACCGTCCCACCCGTCCCGATAGTCACCGTGCGGGCACCCGTTGCGCCAGCACTGGCGAAGCTGCCCCTCTCCGTTACACTCACCCCCACCTGAATGTCACTGGCCGGGGCAGGACTGGCCGTCAGCGTGAAGACCACCTCTCCGCCCTCCGTCACAGAAGAGCCACCACTAATGCTCACCGTTGGTTCCACTGACGGTTGCACTGACGGCTGGGCAGCAGCTTCCAACGCCTCCAACGCCGTCAATGCCGTCGCCACCGGCTCCCACCGCGTCCAGCCCTTATCCGCATAGGTCTGCGCCACTTTGGGGAGGTGCTGGCGCGGGGTCTTGCGTCCAGCCCTTATCCGCATAGGTCTGCGCCTCAGTGGCGGTCATGGGGGTGAGATCGGTAAAGGCGGCATCCTTCTCCCCCAATGCCTTCAATACCCGCTGCCAGCGCTTCACGTGCTCCTCCCCGTTGCCCGTCTCCCCTGCATAGCCCCGTACAGTGGCAATCAGGTCGGCATAGGCGGCATAGGGATTGGCATCCTCCACCTGCTGCTCTTCCGTGGTCACGTCGTCATCCGTGATGGCGACTGTCTGGGAAGACAGCGCACCCACGGTGTAGCCCGCACCAGCCTCCAAGGTGAGCGTCACCGAACCGTCATCCTCGTCCACTTCGTCGTCCGTGGTGGGTAGCGTCAGGGTGAAGGGAATCTCT
>NZ_JENA01000074.1 GCF_000586015.1 Candidatus Synechococcus spongiarum SH4
TAGACGGGCTGCTCTCCGCCGTCAAGCAGCAGGTCGATGCGGCTCTTTTTCTGGCGGCCGTAGGCCACCTCCCGGCGGATGGTTTCGTAGGGGCCAAGCTGGGGGTCCAGCCTCCCTTGACGGATGGCCTGCTCCAGCAGACGGTTGGGCAGGGCGGTATTGATGCCCACCCACTCGGGCTGTCCACCGTCGCCGCGGACCTGAATCTGCTCCCAGGTCCAGGCCAGTTTGCGGTGGGGGCTGGGGTCATGGCGGATGCGCACCGGGGATCCCGCCTGACAGACACCGGTCATGGGACCCGTGTTGGGGCAGTGGGCCGTCACCTCGGTCCCGTCCGCCAGCCGCACATCCGCCAGGAAGCGCCGGTAGCGCCGCAACAAGATCCCTTCAGCGAGGGGGGCAAAGCACAGCACCCGGCGTGATTGCCCCGTCTCCGTCTCCGTCTCCGCCTCTGTCCGACCCATTCCCGACTCCCTTTGCACACCCGGCTATCCTGCCCCAGTGACAGCCCCCATGGTCCACTCCCCGCCTGCGCGTTCCCTCGGCCGGATCGGGCTGATCGTCGGAGCCGCCACCGGTTTGAGCAAACTGGGGGGCTTGGCGCGCCAGTTGGCCCTGGCGGCAGCCTTCGGCATTGGCCCCGCCTATGACGCCTATAACTATGCCTACGTGGCGCCCGGATTCCTGTTGATCCTGCTGGGGGGGATCAACGGCCCCTTCCATAGCGCCATGGTCTCGGTGCTGGCCAAGAGAGACCGTCAACAGGCCCGCCGGCTTCTGGAGAACGTCAGCACCATGGTGGGGGTGGCGCTGGCGCTGGTGACCCTGGCGCTGTTTCTGGGCGCCGAGTTGGTCGTTGACGTCACCGCCCCCGGTCTGGCCCTGGCGGGGAAGGAGACCGTTCGCCAGTTGGCCGTGCTTCAGGTGCGGCTCATGGCGCCCCTGGCGCTGGCGGCGGGGTTGGTGGGTCTGGGTTTCGGCGCCCTCAATGCGGCGGATGCGTTCTGGCTTCCCTCCCTGAGCCCCCTGTTGTCCAGCGGCGCGGTTCTGGTGGGCCTGGGCTGGCTTTGGTGGCAACTGGGAGCAGACATCGGCGCCCCTGAGCAGGCTGTATTGGGGGGCATCGTTCTGGGCATTTCCACCACCACCGGCGGGCTCTTGCAGTGGCTGGCGCAGTTGCCGGCCATGGGTCGCCTGGGGCTGGGCTGGCCACGGCTGCGCTGGCAGTGGCGGGATGCGGGGGTATGGGAGGTGCTGCGGGTGATGGGTCCCGCCACCTTGTCCTCGGGAATGCTCTACATCGCCGTCTTTACGGACCTGTTCTTTGCGTCCCTTCTGCCCCGGGCGGGGGTGGCCGCCGGTCTGACCTATGCCAATCTCCTGGTGCAAACCCCACTGGGCATTGTCTCCAGCATGGTGCTGGTGCCGTTGCTGCCGGCCCTGTCCCGCCTGGCGCGGGCTGGCGACGGGGAGGGTTTCCGCAGGCAACTGCGCTGGGGCCTCATGGTGAGCATTGCCGCCATGTTGCCCATGGGGGCAATGCTCATGGTGCTGGCGGAACCCCTGATCCGCACCATCTACGGCCACGGCGCCTTTGACGCCCGGGCGGCGGAACTGGTAGGGACCCTGCTGGTGGCCTATGGACTGGGAATGCCCGCCTACCTGGCCAGAGATGTGTTGGTGCGGGCCTTCTATGCCCTGGAAGATGCCGTCATCCCCTTTCGTATTGCGGCGGTGAGTATCGGCCTCAATGTTGTTCTGGACTGGAGTCTCATCGGGGGACCGACCCCGGCCGGGCCGCTGCTGCCCTTCAACTTCGGGGCGGCGGGACTGGTGCTGGCCACCATGGGTGTGAACGTGAGCGCAACCCTGGCCCTGATGATCAGCCTGAAGCGGCACGGGCAATCATTGCCCTGGCGGCCGCTGCTGCGGGACGGGCTGGCCCTGCTGGCGGCCACAGCCGCAGGGGCGTTGGCGGCCGTGCTGGCCAGTCGACTGGTGGGCTGGCCCCGGGGATTTGTGGGCGGTGTGTTGGAACTCCTTATTTCTGCAGGCCTGGGCTTGGTGAGCTACGGCTTTCTGGCCCAGCGCCTGCGGGTGGCGGAAGCGGAGGCGCTGTTGCAACTGCTGCGCCGCCGCCTCAGGGATCGTGGCAACCCCGCCCCCGGACCGGAGGCGGACTGATCGTTGGCGCCGCCGCTTGCCCGCCGTCAGGGGATCACCTGCCGTCGCTCCCGCAACTTGAGGGGAACCTCCAGACGACTTCCCATGAGATCCATGTCCTCCACAGACAGGATATTGGCTTCGATACCAGAAGACTTCAAGGCTTTCTCCAGTTCTTGAATCACGGCTTTCTCCACTTGCGCCTCATGGTCAAGGACGGAGCCAACGAGACGGTCCCCCAGCGGCCCAAGGTGCTTGCGCAACACCTCCCGGGTGTTGACGATCTCAACGATCAGCATGACGAACCTGTGGTTGCTGCCCAACCCTATCGGCAACTCTGGCCCCCGACCCACGGCTTCCGGCCCAGTCAGCCGGGCTTGCCGTCAGGGGCGCAACGGCGGATCCGCCGTTGCGCCACAACCACCAGATGAACCAGCAGCGCCAGAAGCCACACCAGGCTGAACCAGCCCAGACGGGGCCAGGGATGGCGCAACAACTGGATGAACCAGAGGCCGGAGTTGAGGGCAGCGTAGAGAGCCCCGTGCAGGGCAAGATTGACCCGCCGTTCCAGATCCTGATAGCGGGGATCCGCAGGATCCGGTTCACCGATCCAACGCAAAGGCATGGTGGGGCAACAACAGCGCAGGTCCATTCTCTCCGGCAGCGCCCCGGCAACGGGCCAACCCCGTGGACTTGACGCCCGGAGTTGCCTGGGTGCATAATCAACTACCGTCAGGTTGCCGTTGGCGCCTGGGGGTACCTGATGGGCTTGTAGCTCAGTGGATTAGAGCACCTGACTACGGATCAGGGTGTCGGGAGTTCGAATCTCTCCAGGCCCGTTCAGCCCCCTCCCGGCCGCCCCGTCATGGGCGGCTTCGGTGTGCTTGGGCGTGTTTGGGCGTCCGTAAAGGTTCAAGCAAGAATGCCGCGGTTTTCCCGTCAGATTTACCATTCAAAGGAGCATGCCGTGAACACCCTTGAGCCTGACCACCCGCGCCGCCCGCAACCACTCCCTGCAGGAGAGTGATCCCGACCTGGCCACCCTGATCAGGCAGGAGGAGCAACGCCAGCAGGAGCACATTGAACTGATCGCCAGCGAGAACTTTGCCTCCAGGGCCGTGATGGAGGCCCAGGGAACGGTTCTCACCAACAAGTACGCGGAGGGGTTGCCCGGGAAGCGCTACTACGGCGGTTGTGAGCATATCGACGCGGTGGAATCCCTGGCCATCAGCCGGGCCAAGCGCCTCTTCCAGGCGGAATGGGCCAACGTGCAGCCCCATAGCGGCGCCCAGGCGAATTTCGCGGTGTTTCTGGCGCTGCTGAATCCGGGGGACACCATCCTGGCCATGGACCTGTCCCACGGCGGCCACCTGACCCACGGTTCACCGGTGAGCGTCTCCGGTAAATGGTTCCGGGCGGTGCATTACGGCGTGAATCCGGAGACGGAGCGCCTGGACTTTGCCGCCATTCGCCGCCTGGCCATGGAGTGCAAACCCCGGCTCATCATTTGTGGCTTCTCGGCCTATCCCCGCATCATCGACTTTGCCGCCTTTCGGGCCGTTGCCGACGAGGTGGGGGCCTATCTGCTGGCGGATATGGCCCATATTGCCGGACTGGTGGCGGCGGAGGTCCACCCAAGCCCTCTGCCCCACTGCCATGTGGTGACCACCACCACCCACAAGACCCTGCGGGGTCCCAGGGGAGGTCTGATTCTGTGCAACGACACCGACCGGGGCAAACTCCTGGACAAAGCCGTGTTTCCCGGTTGTCAGGGGGGACCGTTGGAGCACGTGATCGCCGCCAAGGCCGCAGCTCTGGGGGAAGCCCTTACCCCCGATTTCCGCCGCTACGCCCGGCAGGTTGTGACCAATGCGCAAGCCATGGCCCAACGGCTGCAGGAGCGCGGCATGCGGCTGGTATCCGGGGGAACGGACAACCATCTGGCGCTGGTGGACATGCGCTCCCTGGGCATGACCGGGAAACGGGCCGATGCCCTGCTCAGTGACGTGAAGATGGCCGTCAACAAGAACACCATCCCTTTTGATCCCGAGTCCCCCTTTGTCACCAGCGGGATCCGCCTGGGCGCCGCCGCCATGACCACCCGGGGGTTTGACGCGGCGGCATTCCGGCAGGTGGCGGAGGTAATTGCGGATCGCCTCCAGAACCCGGACAGTGAAGAGGTGCTGCACCATTGCCGCCAGCGGGTGGATGAACTATGCCGTCGTTTCCCGTTGTAATTCCCGCGCCCATGGCCACTCAACCGCGTCTGCCGCATCCTTCAGATTCCACTCGCCATGGCTGCTGAGATGGCAGACATCCTCGCCAGCGTTGCCAGCCCCTGGAGCTTCAGCCTGTTTGTGTTTGGTCTTTCCGTGCTGATCACAACCTTGCTTGTTCCGCTTGTGCGGGGGGTGGGGTTGCGATTGGGCCTCACGGACCGGCCCGACGACATCCGTAAGCAGCACAAGACACCCGTGGTGCGGATTGGGGGAATTGCCATGGTGCTGGGATTCAGCCTGGCTTTGGCTGTGATCTGGGCCTGTGGAGGTTTTGGCGTTCTGCCCAGGAATCAGGAGGTGCTGATCTGGACGGCCATCGGGGGATCACTGGCGTTTTTCTGCATCGGCCTGGTGGATGATCTCTTCTCGCTGCCTCCACTGCCCCGCCTCTTCGTGCAGCTTCTGGTTGCAACCATGGCGTGGGAAACGGGCGTCCGCATCAGCGCCGTTGACCTCTATCCGGGCGGCCAAGTGCTGCACTTCTCTACGGGCTTCAGTTTGCTGGTAACGATGCTGTGGCTGGTGGGCATTACCAACGCCATCAACTGGATTGACGGGCTTGACGGGTTGGCGGCAGGGGTTGGCGGCATCGCGGCGGTGGGCCTTACGGTTGTCACCTTCTACGTAAACGACCAGGTTGCCCTGGCCCCCACACTGCTGGCCGCGGCCCTGGCGGGAACCTGCCTGGGGTTTTTGCGCTACAACCTGAACCCGGCGCAGATCTTCATGGGAGACGGGGGATCCTACTTTCTCGGTTTTGCCCTGGCCTCCATCAGCATTATTGGTCCGGCAAAGGAGTTTGCCGGAGTCAGCCTTCTGTTGCCCCTGGTGATTCTCTTCCTGCCCCTGGCGGACATGTCCGCCGTAGTGATGGGTCGGCTGCGTTCAGGTCGATCCCCTTTCTACCCGGATCGACGTCATCTGCACCACCGTCTATTGCGGGCAGGGTTCAGCCATCGGCATACCGTCTTTCTGATCTATGCCGTTGCCCAGTGGCTGGTCTGTCTGGCCCTGGTGGTGACCAACGTGGGCAATCGTTTCCTCTGGTTAAGCCTGGCGACGGCCTTGCTCATCTGGTTGCTCCTGCGCAGTGGTCGGGAGCGGGTGACAGTGAACGGGGCTGATGATCCGCCATCGCAGGGAGAGCAAGGTGGCGGGACGGCCCAGGAAGCCCATCCCCAGACATCCCTTCCGCAGGAAGAGTCACAGGCGGTCCCGGCGGCAACCAATCGCCCTTCAACCCAACAACCCCCTCAGACCGAATCAGTCAAGATCGTGTCATCCCATCGCAACGGCGCCCATGGACCCTGATCAGGGTCGCCCAAGGGAAGGGGCAGAGGTGCTTTGCATCGGCAGCGAGTTGTTGCTGGGCAACATCCTCAACGGCAATGCCCGCTGGCTGGCGGAAGCCTTGGCGGCCTTGGGCATTCCCCATTTCCGCCAGACGGTGGTGGGAGACAACAGTCAACGGCTGCAGGAAGCGTTGCGGGAAGCAAGCGGTCGTTGTCGGCTTCTCGTTACCACCGGTGGTCTGGGCCCCACCGCCGATGACCTCACCACCCAGGCCATCGCCAGCTTCTTTGGCCAACCCCTGGAACTGCGGGAGGAGGTGTTGGCCGCCATCGCCGCCCGCTACAGAACCAGGGGGCAACCGATGCCGGCCGGCAATCGCAAACAGGCCCTGCTGCCCAAGGGCGCCACCGTCATTCCCAACCCCACCGGCACCGCTCCGGGCATGATCTGGGAGCCGCAACCGGGCTTCGTCATTCTCACCTTTCCCGGCGTGCCCGCTGAATTGCACGCCATGTGGCGGCAAACCGCTGTGCCCTGGCTGCAGCAGGAGTCCTATGGCCGTGGCGTGGTGATGAGCCGCATCCTGCGGTTCTGGGGGGTGAGTGAATCCCGGCTGGCGGAGGCCGCCGCCACTGAACTGACCCAAACCAATCCCACCGTTGCCCCCTATGCCGGCACGGGCGAGGTGAAGCTCAGAATTACAGCCTGTGCGGAAACCAGCCAAGGGGCCGAGGCCCTGATCGCACCCACCCAGGCGCGGCTGATGAAACTGGGGGGCAGCAGCTTCTATGGGTGGGATGACGACAGCCTGGCCAGTGTGGTGCTGAATCTGCTGATGGAGCGCCGGCAAACCGTGGCTGTTGCCGAGTCCTGCACCGGTGGCGGCGTGGCGGCAGCCCTCACAGCGGTTCCCGGCAGTTCAGCCGTTGTGCCGGGAGGCATCGTGGCCTATGCCAACGCCGTCAAGCACAAGCTGCTTGGCGTGGCCGCCACTGATCTGGAACGCCATGGGGCCGTGAGCACCCCGGTTGCCAAAGCCATGGCCATCGGGGTGCGCCATCGTCTTGGGGCGGACTGGGGTGTGGCGGTCACCGGCATCGCAGGACCCGGCGGGGGGAGTGCCGGCAAACCCGTGGGGCTTGTGGTGTTCGCCGTGGCCAGTGGGCAGGGCGCCGTCACGGTCACCAAGCGGTTCAACTCCAGCCGTGGCCGCCGCTGGATTCAATCCGTCAGCGTGGGCGCCAGCCTGGATCTGCTGCGGCGCCAGCTTTTGGGTCTCGAACTGGAAACCCCCTGGAGTTAAAGCCGCCCCCTATGAACGTGGTTGCCGTAGCCCCCGCTGCGGCCAGCCATTGGGCATCAAACAGGCGGGA
>NZ_JENA01000075.1 GCF_000586015.1 Candidatus Synechococcus spongiarum SH4
CTGTCAAGCACTGATTTGAGCGGCAAATCCGTACTGGTGCGAGTTGACTTCAACGTTCCCCTGGACGACCACGGCGCCATCACCGACGACACCCGCATCCGCGCCGCCCTGCCCACCCTCCGTGACCTTCTGGGCAAGGGAGCCAAGGTGATTCTGGCGGCCCACTTCGGTCGTCCCAAGGGGCAGGTGGTGGACGGTCTGCGCCTCACCCCCGTGGCAGCCCGCCTCAGTGAACTTCTGGGGCAGCCTGTCGCCAAAACCGACAGTTGCATCGGCCCCGAGGCGGCGGCCCAGGCGGCCGCCCTGCGGCCCGGTCAGGTGCTGCTGCTGGAGAACGTGCGGTTTTTCAAGGAGGAGGAGAAGAATGATCCCGCCTTCGCCCGGCAACTGGCTTCCTTGGCCCAGGTGTATGTCAACGACGCCTTTGGAGCGGCCCACAGAGCCCATGCCTCCACCGCCGGGGTCACGGCTCACCTCAGTCCCTGTGTGTCGGGCCTGCTGATGGAGAAGGAGTTGCAGTATCTCCAGGGGGCCGTTGAACAGCCGCAACGGCCTCTGGCGGCCATTGTGGGGGGCTCCAAGGTGTCCAGCAAAATCGGCGTGCTGGCCAGCCTGATGGAGAAATGCGACAAGGTGCTCATCGGCGGCGGCATGGTCTTCACCTTCTACAAGGCCCGGGGCCTGCCGGTGGGCAACTCGTTGGTGGAAGACGACAAGCTGGAACTGGCCAGGGAACTGGAGGCTACCGCCAGGGCCAGGGGGGTGGAGTTGCTGCTGCCCACGGACGTGGTGGCGGCGGACCGCTTTGCCGCCGATGCCAACCACCGGACGGTTCCCATCGACGGGATCCCTGAAGGCTGGATGGGGCTGGACATCGGCCCGGACTCCGTTGCCGCTTTTCGGAAGGCATTGGCGGAGTGCCGCTCCGTCATCTGGAACGGCCCCATGGGGGTGTTCGAGTTTGACGCCTTTGCTGCAGGCACAAACAGCATCGCCATGGTCCTGGCCGAACTCGCCGGCGCCGGGGCCACCACCATCATTGGCGGGGGCGACTCCGTTGCCGCTGTGGAAAAGGCTGGCGTGGCCGGCAGAATGTCCCACATTTCCACCGGCGGGGGCGCCAGCCTGGAGTTGCTGGAGGGCAAGACGCTCCCCGGCGTTGCGGCCCTGGACGACCTGGCCTGAGTGAAACCCCTGGTCCGGGACCGGCTGACCGGGACCGACTCAGGTGAGACGTTCCTGCTTCTGGGTGGCCCGGAAGCCCCGCAAACTGCCGATGAGGTGATCGAAGCAGGCCACCACCGTTTCACCCGTTGGCTGGTGAATCGGGCCGACCATGATGGTGTTCTGCTTGAGCAACTCCAGGCCGCACACCATGGCCCCCAGGGGCACGTGCAACTCCTGATAGAGCAGTTCCAGGGCTTGCACACCCCTTGGGGACGTGAAGTCAACGATGCCCGAGGCGGCGCCGTAGAGCACACAGCGGAGAAACTGCCAGAGGTCGCGCCAGCAGGCCGCCGCCCGGAAGGGGGGGTACAGGCCGCCGCCCGGCTGGATCAGTTCGGGCTGCTTGTCCAGAAGCTGGCTGCGGGCCCGGGCCACCAGCGCTTCCGCCTCGGGTTGCAGGGCGCCCACCAACCTTGCGGCGCTGTGGGGATTACCACTGAGATGGTCCAGTTCATGGGGGAGGAGGTGGCGGCGGCGCTCATCGGCTTCGGCAAAGATGTTGCGCTGCGCCGCACTCAAGCGCGGATCTCCGGGAAGACCGAGGATTCTGGCTTTGGGAATGAGGGCCAGAGCACGGACGGAAAGCGAAGCCGGGGGTCCGGATCCGGGTTTGGAGTCATTCATGGCAAAACGTCACGACAGCGAGCAAACACGGGGCGGTAGGGGGAAGGCCCTAATCGGTCATGGTCCGGATCTGCGCCTCCAACTGCCGCAGCACGCCTTCCAACTGATTCAACTCGTCGTGCTGGGCAAGATTCCGCTCCACCATGGGACGAGGCAACTTGAGCTTCCGGCCCATGGCCAGTACATCTGCGGCCAGCCGGTCCCGGTAGTCGCACAGCTCCTTGTGGGTGCTCTCCAACTCCTCGCGGGAGGGGGCAGGATCGGATTGGGTCATGGCAGGGGGCAAGGTGAGGGCCTCCATTCAGCCCTAAGCATTTCCTTCAGCTTGCACCCCCGCGGGGTTCAAGATGGACCATTCCGTAAAGAAACCTTGCCAAAGGCGGGCGGCGCTGTTCACCGTCTCCGTTCTTCCCTAGTCTCTCGAAGACGGTTGCGGCATCCCAAGCCGCTTCTTCCTTTCGCGACAGTTGGAGCCCCCATGCTCGACGCTTTTTCCCGTGCCGCAGTTAGCGCAGATGCCAAAACTGCCTGCATTGGCGCTGGTGAGATTGCTTCCCTGAAGCAATACATCGCCAAGGCCAACACCCGGCTGGATGCGGTCAACGCCATCACCAGCAACGCCAACTGCATCGTCTCCGATGCGGTTGCCGGCATGATCTGTGAAAACACAGGCCTGATCCAGGCGGGTGGCAATTGCTACCCCAACCGCCGCATGGCCGCCTGCCTGCGGGACGGTGAAATCATTCTTCGGTACATTGCCTACGCCCTGCTGGCCGGTGATCCCTCCGTGCTGGATGATCGCTGCCTGAACGGTCTGAAGGAGACCTACATTGCCCTGGGCGTTCCCCTCACCTCCCAGGCTCGCGCCGTGGCCATCATGAAGGCATCCAGCCTGGCCCACATCAACGAGACCAACACGGAAACCCAGATGGCCGAGAGCAACCAGATGCTCCAGCAGCGCTACAACAAGATGGCAACCGTCAAGGGTGATTGCTCGATGGTTTCTGCCGAAGCAGCCTCCTACTTCGACCGTGTCATCAGCGCCCTGGGCTGACGGACCTCCTTGACCATCCTCTCCTGAATTCTTCTCTCCCCATCGACATCCGAGGTTTCCGATGAAGTCCGTTGTTACCACCGTCGTCACTGCTGCTGACGCTGCCGGTCGCATGCCTTCCGCATCCGATCTGGAGTCTGTTCAGGGCAGCATCCAGAGGGCCTCTGCCCGCCTTGAGGCCGCCGAGAAGCTGGCCGCAGGTTTTGATGCCGTTGTCAAGGAAGCCGGCGATGCCTGCTTCTCCAAGTACCCCTACCTGAAGCAAGCCGGTGAGGCTGGCGACAACCAGGGCAAAGTGGACAAGTGCTACCGGGACATTGGCCACTACATGCGCTTGATCAACTACTGCCTCGTGGTGGGGGGCACCGGTCCCCTGGACGAGTGGGGCATTGCCGGTGCCCGTGAGGTGTACCGCACCCTCAACATCCCCACTGCCCCCTACGTGGCCGCATTTGCCCAGGCCCGTGACCGTGGCTGCTCCCCTCGGGACATGAGCCCCCAGGCTCTGGCGGAGTACAACTCCCTGCTGTCCTACGTCATTGAGTCCCTGTCCTGAAACAGGTTCCGTTCCGTGACCAACCTTTGATCAAAGGGCGCCCTGAGGGCGCCTTTTTTGTTGCTATCTCTAAACAAGACAGGGATCGGCCATGACTGCAGCCAGAGTTCCAGCAGACCAGACTCTGCAAGTCAGGGCTAGGGTCAACAAATGGATATCAGCAACCTTCCCGGAAAGTCGCAAGCACATCAGCCACGCGCTGGCTGACATGGACGCAAATGGGGTTCATCGTGTGGAGTTGATGCTGAAGAGAAACGGACACGTGACCAGTCTCGGACACGTTCAAGCTGACGCAACCCAGGTCAGTCCGCAAACCGGCCATGTGGACGACATAGCACAAAGGCTGCAACAGGCGCTCCAAACGATAGGAGCAACTGATGCTGCACGAGAACCCGTCCGAGGGCCTTTGCATGATTTTCGTTTTGGTGATGGTATTGTCGCCGCATCGGAACTACCGGATTTGTCCGTGGATCTTCTCTTGACCGATCCCCCCTACAGCATTAGCAAAGCCTACATATGCGAAACTCAGGCGCCCAGGCGGCTACGAACCAACGGCTCTGACTTCATCATGCCCAAGGGATACTTCGGACAGTGGGATGAAGAGTTTCCACAACCTGAAGAATGGACCAGTATCATCATTCCCAAAGTACGCGGCTGGGTTGTGATATTCTGCGCACAAGCTCAAATTGGCGAATACTGCGACATCCTCAATGCCCACAAGCTATCGGCAGTGGGAACCATGGTCTGGCACAAAACCAACCCGGTTCCTTTCAATCACAAGTACAAGCCTATCAATGCCTGGGAAGCCATCGTCATAGGGAAGCGTCCAGGGACGAAGTTCAACGGTAAAACAGTTCACAACGTATTTGAATGCAAGTCTCCTTCCCCGCAAGAGCGTGTACATCCAACGCAAAAACCTCTTGACCTGATCGCTAAATTCATAGGCTTATTTAGCAGCAAGGGCGCCGTTGTCCTGGACCCGTTTGCTGGTAGCGCCACCACCCTAATCGCTGCGGCTAACTTGGGTAGGTGCGCTTTGGGATACGAGAATGACCCCAGCACACTTTGACGCGGCGGCAATGCGGATCAGGCGGTGTGTGAGTCCATTAAAGGCGCATCCAGAAACTGCTTTCCCCCCACTGGAAAAGCCTGCGGAACCATGCAACCACTGCCCACAGCTCACTTTCTCATGGTGAGTTGGCATCCCCCGACCAACTTTTGAGGCATCTCTACTATGACAAATGAACTTCGCCAGCTTGAAGAGTCCTTCAGACCGAACACTAAAATCTACAAAGTCTATCTGGTTCTCAGGGATCAACAATGGCACTGTAGAGAGTGTGACTATGGCCATGTAGAGACGTCCCAGATTGCCGGTGGTTCGGGATACAAGGGCTACAACGGGGAACAGGGTCCCGTGCCGGATTGATTCTGGAGAGTCGAACAGATGATTGCCCCAAATGCCAAAAGCGTACTCGCCAAGACCGATGGACCGGGGGATGGCAACCTGCTGTACCAGCAACGGCCGTACCTCGTAACCAGGTTCCAAGGTTCCTTAACGTGCTGGGACGGCGCGACATCGTTGAGAGGACAAATCGCCAGCCTTCAGAAATCACCATCGACCATAAACTTCCCATGATCCGCTGGAGCACAGAGACACGGGAAGGTCAGGTTAATTATGCAAACATGACAGACGATGAGATAGGTCAAAAGTTTCAGGTTCTCAAGAAGTCAAACGGTAGTGTAAGTCATAACCTGCTCAAGAGCAGAGCATGTGAGCACTGCTTTGCCACCGGCACAAGAGGAACTCCTTTCGGGATTGAGTTTTTCTACCAAGGTGGTCCACGATGGGAACCTGAAAACCGGACGGATCCAGCCGGACGCATAGGGTGTGGATGGTACGACTTTGGCCAATGGCGCAGCGTGCTGAACTCAACTCTTGCCTGCGACCAGAACGCCCAATGCTTGACGAAATCCTATTGCCCAAGGCAGTAGGGAGTATTACTTATTGCATCACCGGCATGAATGGTATCCCGGTTTACTGTCTTAATTCCACCGTTGCCGCCCCCGGCCCATGTCTCTGGACGACCTCTTCCACCAACTGCGCCACCCCAACCCCAACATGCGCTCCCGGGCGATGGCGGCCCTGGCGGGGAGTGGCGATCCAACGGTGGCGCCCCGGCTGATGGCCATGCTCAGCGAGCCGGATGTTCCCCTGCGCCGATCCGCCGTGAAAGCCCTTGGCGCGGTGGGGGAGCGGGCTGTACAGCCCCTGACGGAGCGCCTGGCCAGCACCGACGACCTCACCGTCGGCTCAAGCTGTTGCAAGGCCCTGGCCCAGGTGGCGGACCAGTGGACGGGGCTGCAATTCCCCGATGCCACCCTGGAGCTGCTGTGCCACAAGGCCCTTGCCCCCAATCCCGTGGTGCAGATCACCGCCGTGATGGCCCTGGGGGAGATGGGAGAACCCGCGCTGCCACGGCTGCAGAAGATCTTGCGGGAGGGGGACGTGGCGGTTCAAGTGGCCTGCATCAACGCCTTGGCGGGGTTGGGCCTGGAGGCTGCCCAGGCGGATCTGCAAGCCCAGGCGGCTGACGAGGCCGCTGACCGCTATGTGCGGGAAGCCGCCACCGCCGCCCTGGCCCGCTGCTCCATGGCTAGGACCCGGCCCTGATTTCCTCTTCGGAGTCCGTCCCCAGGCTACGGCGAAGCTGGGTGACCGCCAGCGCCAGCACGGCAGCCAGGGGACCGTCCCCTTCCCGCCGTTGGGCCATCTCCAACGGGGGCAAGCCAGCCCGTTGCGGCACTTCATCAGCGCCAGGGCGCCGTTTTTGCGCACCTCCGGATGGGGGCTCTCCAGGCTGGCCGCCAACACGGGAATGAAGCGGGGATGTTGCAGCTTGCCAAAGGCGGTCACCGCCTCCGCCTGCACCTCTTCCGAGGGATCCGCAAGGGCTTGGCGAAGCAGGGTGAGGGCCTCCTGATCGCCACTGTTTTGAATCTGATCCCCCAACGCCCCCACAACCGCCGCCCGCACGTCCGCCAGGGGCGACTCCATGGCGGGGCGCAACTGCTCCGCCCCCCGCGCCCCGATGCTGGCCATGGCCCAGGCCGCCAAGCCTTTACAAAACGCACTATGGCGAGGATGCTCCAAAACAGCCAGCAGCCGGGCCACGGCCACCCCACCCAACTCCGCCAAGGCGCCCGCCGCTGATCCCTGCACCACGGGATCCGGGTCTTCTGTCAAGGCTTCCTCCAAGGTGACCATGGACTGCGGATCCTTAATCAAGGTGAAGGTTTTGGCGGCGGCCCGCCGCACCGCCACATTCTCGTGTTCCCGCAGAGCACGGCGCAAGAAGGGCGCTGCCGGCAGGCCAATGGCGGCGAGTCGTTCGGCGAAGCCAAAGCGCACCAGTCCCCGCTGATCCCCCAAACCCTCCACCAGCCTGGCCAGGACGGCCCCATCCCGGTGGGGGAAGACCCCCGCCGCCAGTTGCTCGCTCACCGCCGCCAGCAGCATGTCGTTGTCTTCGGCGGAGAACGCCGCGCCACCTGTCCGGTCTGTCCCTGCCATTGCTCCTCCATGCCGCCACCCGCCATTGTGGCGC
>NZ_JENA01000076.1 GCF_000586015.1 Candidatus Synechococcus spongiarum SH4
AAACCGCAACTTCCCGGCTCCCCTTGCTAGCCTCCTGCCGTCCATCCAACCCCCGGGTTCGTCGGAACTCTTCCCGCTGTGCAGGAGCGCATTCTCTACATCCGGCTCCCCTGCAACCCCATCTTCCCCGTTGGACCGGTCTATCTGGCCGACCACATTCATAAGGTCTTTCCCCAGGTGTCCCAACGGATCCTGGATCTGGCCACGACGCCTTCGCTGAATGTGCGGGCCACACTCCGCCAAACCATCCACCAGTGGCAGCCCACGGTGCTGGTGTTCTCCTGGCGAGATATTCAGATCTATGCCCCCGTGGATGGACGGGGCGGTAATCCCCTGCAGCATTCATTCGAAGCGTTCTATGGCGCCAATCCCCTGCGCCGCCTGCGGGGCGCCCTGGGGGGTGTGCGGCTCACCTGGAGCTACTATGGGGAGCTTCGGCGCAATCTGGGCCTGATTCGCATGGGCCTGGCCCAGGCGCGGCGGCGCCATCCTCAAGCCCGGTTGGTGGTGGGCGGTGGCGCGGTGAGCGTGTTCTATGAACAGCTTGCCTCCCGTCTCCCCCGGGGAACGGTTGTGTCCATCGGGGAAGGGGAACGACTGCTGGCAACGCTGCTCCAGGGGCAAAGCCTGGCGGCTGAGCGTTGCTACGTGGTGGGGGAGAGTCCCCGGGCGGGTCTCATCCATGAACAGCCGGCGCCCCTGCCCAAAACCGCCTGCAACTATAACTACATCCAGACCATTTGGCCCGAGTTCAATTGGTATTTGGACGGTGGCGATTTTTACGTGGGGGTGCAGACCAAGCGTGGCTGTCCCCACAACTGCTGCTACTGCATCTATACCGTTGTAGAAGGCAAACAAGTTCGCCTGAATCCAGTGGATGAGGTGGTGGCGGAAATGCGTCAACTTTATGATCGGGGTGTTCGGGGATTCTGGTTTACAGATGCCCAGTTTATCCCGGCACGGCGCTATATTTCTGATGCCAAGGAATTGCTAGGCGCCATTCTTTCTGCAGGCATGACGGACATTCACTGGGCCGCCTACATCCGTGCCGATAACCTGGACGAAGAGCTTGCCCAACTCATGGTGGAAAGCGGCATGAGCTATTTTGAAATCGGAATTACATCCGGCTCTCAGGAGCTGGTCCGTAAAATGCGGATGGGTTACAATTTGCGCGTTGTTTTGGACAATTGTCGTCTCCTGGCACAGGCAGGTTTCCAGGAGAAGATTTCCGTCAACTATTCCTTCAACGTGATCGACGAACGACCGGAGACCATCGGCCAGACCGTAGCTTTTCAGCGGGAACTGGAAAGCATTTTCGGGGCGGAACAGGTGGAGCCGGCCATCTTTTTCATTGGTCTGCAACCCCATACCCATCTGGAGCACTACGCCCTGGAGAAGGGATTCCTCAAGCCCGGCTACAACCCCATGAGCATGATGCCCTGGGTGGCCCGCAAGTTGCTGTGGAACCCTGAACCCATGGGCAGCGCCTTCGGGCGTGTCTGCCTGGAGGCCTTTGCCCGCAACCCCCAGGAGTTTGGCCGCACCGTCATGGATCTGCTGGAGGAGCGCTACGGCAAGGCGCCGTTACAGGAAGCCCTGTCCGCTCCTCTGGCGGGCCGGCGGGCCATGGCCAATGCCGCCAACTAAGTGAGGATCCCCATGGCCGAGGCGCCGCCACGCCATGGGGGCAACGTGGAGCAACTGGCCCGGCAGTTGAACTGCCACCCCCGCCGGATTCTGGACTTCAGTGCCTCCCTGGTGCCGTTTGGGCCGCCCCGCAGCCTGCGGCGGGCATTGCGGCGGGCATTGAACGATCATGTGATTCCCTACCCCGATTCTTCCTATCAGGCCCTGCGGGAGGCCATCGCCCAGGCGCATGGCCTTGATCCCCACTGGATCCTGCCGGGCAACGGGGCAGCGGAACTGTTCACCTGGGCTGCTCGTGACGCCCACTCTCTTACCAACCTTCTGCCCACCCCCGGATTTGCGGACTACCAACGGGCGCTGGCCACGTGGGGAGCGGCGGGCCGGTCCCTGCCCCTTCGCCTCCATTGGGGCACCGGCCCCCAGTCCTGGGTTGAGGCGCTTGCGGCGCCCCGGACCCTGCAACACCTTGACCCCCGCCATACTGCCCTCTGGATCACCAATCCCCACAACCCCACCGGCCAACTCTGGCGCCGGGATGGCCTGGAACCCTTGCTCCATTCCCATGGCCTGCTGGTGGTGGACGAGGCGTTCCTCCCCCTTGTGCCTGGCGGCGAGAAACACTCCCTTATCCCGTTAGCGCCAAAGTTCGACAATCTGGTGGTGATTCGCAGCCTCACCAAACTGTTTGCCATGGCCGGCTTGCGGCTTGGCTATGCCGTTGCCGCACCGGCCCGGCTGGAGCGCTGGCGCCGCTGGCGTGATCCATGGCCCGTCAACGGCCTGGCGGTTCGGGGCGGCTTGGCTGTCCTGGCGGATTCGTTGTGGCAGCAACGGGTGTGGCGCTGGCTGGCGCGGGAGGGTCCATGGCTGGCCCAGCGCCTTGGCCGCCAATGCCCATCCCTGCAGGTGCATCCTGGCGCCGCCAACTATCGGTTGCTGTCCTGCAACCACTCCCTCACACCCCTGCAACAGTCCTTGGCGCGGCAGGGCATCCTGGTGCGGGACTGTCGCAGCTTCCTGGGGCTTGATGACCATTGGCTGCGGATTGCCGTTGGCAAGCGCCGCCATAATCAGCGACTGGTGACGGCCATGGCCGCCAACCTCAACCATCTCTGAGGGCGCCAAGCGCAATTTCCACGGGTGCGCCAGGGCCAAAAGTCCAGGGTCTCCAAGTCTACCGGAGAATGTCCGGGTCCGGAGTTGAGACCGGCTCTGCTACGACGGCGTCCGCCTCCCTGACGGGGAAACGGTTGAGGGCGGCGTGGGCGCGGCGGGCATTGTGGCGCAGGGGTTCGTTCAGCCCGGGGCAATGGGGAATCTGGGCCAGCACGTCCATGGTGCGCCGCAGCACCCGCACCACGTCCCCCTCGTCAAGGGAGGTTTTGGCCATGAGGCCATCCCAACTGCTGCCCCGGGCCCAGGCGGTCACCAGGCCGGTGAGTTCAGGTTCCCACCAGATGGGGGTGGCGATGCCGTGGCGTTGCTGCTGGCGATCCAGTTCCCGACCCAGCTCCCGCAAACTCGTCAGGGCTTCCATCACCAGGGGTGGCGGCGGATAGGCCGACCAGAGATCGTTGCGGCTCACCTCGGTGCTGACGGCCTCCATGGCGGCGGCCAGTTCCGGCGCGGGGAGATGGTCCAGATGGCCACTCAGCAGCGCCAGACCCAGCCAGAGTTCGTTGTCACCCCGCAAAGCAGACACCACACGGCCGGCCGGGGTGATCTCCAATTCCTTCAGGCAGGCGAAGTGGCGCAGGATCTCCATCAGGCTCAACACCATGCGCCAATGGCGGCCAATGCGGTCGTTCAACCGGCGTCGCCGGTCTTCCAATTCCTGCTGGACGGTCTCCAGGCGATGGCGTTTCTGCTTGAGCCGTTTGCGGTCCCGCCAGGCATGGGCAGGGTGACCACCCAGCTTCTTTTCCTGGGCCGCCACCCGTCGGGCCTGCTCCTGCACCTCTGCAGCCAGGTCGTAGCGGGCCGTGCGCAGGTCATGGCGCCGGGCCATGGTTGCCACACTCAAGGCCAGTCCATGGCTGCTGCCGTCCCCATGGCGTCGCTCACCCCCCTGGCGCAACGGGGGCATGACCATGGGGGTCACCGTCAGGCAACTGAGCTCCCCGTGAAAGGCCACCACGTCCCGGCAGGGCAGCAGCAGCCAGACATTGCCCTCCGTCAGACACAGCAGCAGGGGAAACTGGCCGGGGCCGGGGCGTTTCTCCACCAGGACGGCGGCGGCGGGGGACGGCTCCAGATGGGGAGACTTGACCGTGATGATGGTGCCCTGGCTGGCAAATTGCAGGGCGAGGGTTAATTCGTGGGCAACGGTTTCCGCCGCCTGTTGCTGCAGGGTGCGCAGGAGACGCTGTTCTTCCCGCAGCTTGGCCCGCTCCTTCTCGTAGCTGTCCAGATCCCGCCAGGGCACGTCCGCCAACTCCCGGTCCATGGTCTCCACCTGTGCAGCCAGTTGGGCAATGGCCTGCTGTTCGTCCACCAGGCCCAGGCTGGCCAGATAGCGCCCGAAGCTGCGCTCCACCAGCTCCCGGGCCTGGCTGAGGGAATAGCGCTGCAGCAGGTTGAGCACCATGCTGTAGCTGGGGGTGAACTGACTCACCAGGGGATCCGCCGGGCTGGTGGCCAGTTGCCCCGCTTCCCGCACACCTTCAAAGCGACCTTGAACCGTCACCACATGACCCTCCCGGTCCAGCCCACGGCGCCCGGCCCGCCCCGCCATCTGGAGAAACTCACTGGCCATCAAGGGGCGATGGCCCGTTTCCGTCCGCTTGGACAAGGCCCAGATCACCGTGCTGCGGGCCGGCATGTTGATGCCGGCAGCCAGGGTTTCCGTGGCCAACACCACCCTGAGCAGGCCCCCCTGAAATAGCTCTTCAATGAGTTCCTTCCAGGCGGGCAGCACCCCCGCATGGTGGGAGGCAACGCCCCGCAACAGGGCATCGGCATGGCCGTCACCCCGCACCCCGTCGGGCATCTGTTGGCTGAATCGCTCCAGCCGCTCCGCCAAGTGTTGCTGTTGGGCCGGCGGCAGCAGGTCCATCCTGGCCAGTTCCCCCACCCCCCGGTCACAGCCCCGCCGGCTGAAGATGAACACAATGGCCGGCAGCATGTCCCGTTCCGCCAGTTGCTGCACCACAAAACCGAGGCGGGGCGCCTCCGGCTGGGGTGGCTTGGGGCTGCGTCCCCGGCGACGGTGTCCCTTGGGGGAGCGCCACACCCTGCAGCTTGGGTGCAGCCCGTCCCCTGCCCCGTTGAGGAGGGGGTGCAGCCCCTTGGCGCTGCAAAAGCTGTAGCTGAGGGGCACGGGCCGATGGACGCTGTGGATCAAGGCGCAGGAACCATGCACCTGCTGGATCCAGTCCTTCAACTGCTCCCCGTTGGCCACGGTGGCGGAGAGGGCCAGCAGTTGCACCGATCCGGGGCAGTGGATGATGGATTCTTCCCAGACGGTGCCCCGCTGGCTGTCGTTCATGTAGTGGCACTCATCCAGCACCACCGCCTCCACCCCCGCCAGGGGATCGTCCAGTTCGCTCTGGCCGTAGAGCATGTTGCGGAAGATCTCCGTGGTCATCACCACCACCGGCGCCTCCCGATTGACCGATAGATCCCCGGTGAGCAACCCCACCCGCTGGGGGCCGAAAGCAGCGCGAAAGTCCCGCAGCTTCTGGTTGGAGAGGGCCTTGAGGGGGGTGGTGTAGAACACCCGTCGCCCATGGGCCAAGGCCCGATGGATGGCGTATTCCCCGATCAGGGTCTTGCCGGAGCCGGTGGGGGCGCTCACCACCAGGGACCGGCCCCGGTTGATGGCGGCAATGGCCTCCTGTTGGAATGCATCCAGGGGGAAGGGAAACAACCGGGCCGGATCCAAATCGTTCACAGGCAGGCGGGAACAGGATGCCCTACGGTCAGCAGCATAAACGAGAACCTTGCATGATCCAACTCGAATGTTCAGGCATCATGCACCCGCAGCAGGAGTCTTACATCATCAGGCGGAAGCGCAAGGCCGATCTTGGCCAGTTCATGACGCCTGCAACCGTGGCCCGCTTCATGGCGTCCCTCTTCCCCGCCAGCCCCTTGCAGAACTGCAGCCTGTTGGATGCAGGGGCGGGCATGGGCGCCCTGTGCGGCGCCTTTCTCCACCGCTGGGTGACGGGTGGCTTTGGCTTTGCATCCCTGGATGTAACAGCGTACGAGGTGGACGATCATCTGCGGGAGCGCTTGGCGCGACACCTGGCCAGATACAACAACGCCACATCCCGCATCATCCCGGACGATTATATCCAACTGGCTACTGCCCACGGCCTGCGGAATCAGGGCTACACCCACGTGATCCTCAATCCTCCATACAAAAAGATCAATAGCCACTCAGCCCACCGTCTGGCCCTGCGCCGCGTCGGCATCGAGACGGTGAATCTCTATTCCGCCTTCGTGGCCCTGGCTGTAGCCGAGACGGCGCCGGGTGGGCAGATCGTCGCCATCATCCCACGCAGCTTCTGCAATGGGCCATATTATCGGCCATTTCGTGATTTTATCCTGGCGCGGGCGGCTATCCGCCATATGCATCTATTCGCGTCCCGCAACAAGCCGTTCAAGGGGGACAAAGTGCTGCAGGAAACCATCATCCTCCGTCTGGAGCGTGGTGGCCAACAAGGGCCGGTGATGGTGTCCACTTCCACCGACGACAGCTTTGCCGACTTCGCCGCCCATGAACATCCGTTCGAGCAGATTGTGCTCCCCAATGCCTCTGAACGGTTGATTCACGTGCCCACAACGACCGCCAAAAGCGCCATCGAGCGCCTGGGCGCAGTGGGCTGTTCCCTGGCTGATCTCGGCATCCAGGTCTCCACCGGGCCGGTGGTTGATTTCCGCATGAAAGCTCACCTGCGCCCCATGCCAGAGGCGGGTGCCGTCCCCCTGATCTACCCCTTCATTTGCGCAAGACCGGGACAGTATGGCCTGTAGCCGGCTTGAAGAAACCGAATGCGATCAGCCGCAATGCCGAGACGGAAAAATGGCTTTATCCGAACGGGTTTTATTGTGTCGTGCGGCGCTTTTCATCAAAGGAGGAAAAGCGCCGTGTGGTGGCCAGCGTGGTTGCCCCTGCCGCCTTTGGCCAGCATTCAGTCCTGGGCTTTGAAAACCATGTCAATCTGTTTCACGAGAACAAGCACGGCTTGAGCGAGCCACTGGCCCATGGGCTGGCCTTATTCCTGAACACCACCGCAGTGGATGAGCAGTTCCGGCGCTTCAGCGGCCATACCCAGGTGAATGCCACCGATCTCAAACTGATGCAGTATCCGAGCCGCAAAGCCCTGGTCCAGCTTGGCGAATGGGCCATGGAGCAAGGAACACTCACGCAAGAGCAGATGGACGCCAAACTGGAAACCTTGACCCAATGA